>JAYWHS010000701.1:0-2995 GCA_043777635.1 Kofleriaceae bacterium
AGCTCTTCGAGATCGATCGGCTGGGTACTGTCGCCGACCGACGAATAATCGTCGGCCGCGATATCAAGTTCGAGCAATTCTTCGGTGGCAGGCCGTTTAGGCTTAGCCAATGCTGTGCCGCGTTGTGCTGCTTGCGCTGCGTTTTGCGCTTGCACAAAAGCGCTATCACTTTGCACGGTGGCCAATGTGGTATCGCTTTTGGGTACCTTGTCGGTATCGCGATAACGCCCAATGACGCGGGCCAAGCGCCACAACGCTGCGATGGTTTCGGCGTCGTTCGGGTCAATGAGAAACGCGATCAAATGGGTGCGAAATGCCCGTGGCGCATCTTTGAGTTGTTCCTCCAAGACGCCGGCTTTGCGGCGCAACGCCATCAACCGCAACGAGCTTGATGTTGCGCGTTCAACCAACGCGGATTCCAATGCAACCACTTCGGCCCAGGCGCGGGCTTTGGGGGCCAGCGCATAGAGTGCTTCGCGTGATTCATCGCGGTGCGGTGCCCATGAAAATGCCGCCAATAGTTCGGCCATGGCGGTACGCGGTTCGTTGAGTTTTTCGTCGAAGATCCGAGCTCGACGCAGGTGTAAGTCGACTTTTTCAGCAGCTGAGGCAGCACCCAAAACCACGTCGTAGCCATCGAGTAATTGTTTGTAGATGGGCCGGGTATCCGCTTGTTGCGCCAGCCGCTCTAGTTCGGATAGTAGCGCAGCATCACGACGTTGCACCGCTAGAGCTTCGCTGAGTGCTGCGATCGCACGGTTGCGATCGTTGAGTTTTTGCTCGGTCAGGCGCGCTAGTTCGCGGCTGTGGTGCACGTACATGGCTGGATCGGCAGGCACGCCGTCGTGGCCCAGCGCAATTAAGCGTTTGCGTTCTTCACTTAAGAAATCGGCAAATTCGCGCCACAGTTCATAGGCCTCGGCGCAGCGTCGCAGTTCCGTGATGGTTTCTTCGTCGGGGAATTCATCGTGCGATTTTTTGTACCAGCGAAACGCAGTGCGATGGTCGCCGAGTTTGCTTGCGCATAAGCCGGCGATACCGCTCATGAGTTGGCAACGCTCTTGTGAATCGCTTAAGGTTTCGAGATATTTTTCGAGCAAGCGGACTTGGTCTTTGTGGCGGCCCAATCGACCGAGCAGCTCAGCGGTGGCAGCCAAGGCTTCCTGTTGCGTTGGATCGATCGCGAGTACCCGTTCGAACGCTTGCAACGCGCGGGTATTATCAGCTAGCCGATCACGGCATGTTGCGCCGATTTCAAGACCACGCGCAATTTTGCGGTTCGGTTCGCTGGTTAGATACATTTCGCGCTCAGCGACGCGCACTGATGCATCAAAGTTGCCACGGCTTTCGTACAAGGCGCGCAAGGCGGTGTGGGCTTCCAGATCATGCTGGCTCACCGTGCCGATCAGCGCTTCCAAGACCCGGCTCGCTTCGTTGGGCGAACCCAAGCGGCTTTCGAATACGCTGGCCTGTTCGAGTGCTAACGAGGTTGCGACGGCTGAATCATACTCGGCAAAAATTTCGACTTGGCGACCGAGTACTTCGGCTAGTTCGCGCCAGCGCGCGCCGTTGCGATGCAGCGTGGTGAGCGCCGACAATGCGGCCCGATGCTTCGGCGAGATTTCGAGAATGCGCGTATATAGTTTGGTTGCACGGTCGTGGTCGGCCAAGCGGTGCTCGGCGATATCGGCGTATCGTTCGAGCTGCGCGGTGCGCAATGCGGCTTGTGGCGAGCCAGGCTCGGGTAACGAACGACTGCCTTCGATGCGTTCAAGCACATCGGCCAGCTCGCTCCAGCGGCTGTTGCGTTCGTACAAATCAGCGAGGGCAGTTAGCGCTTCGCCATCGCCTGGTGAACTTGCGATAGCTTTCTCCCAACGGTCAAGCGCCGTCGCTTCGTCGTGGCGGGCCGCCGCCATGCTAGCCAAGCGTTTGTAAAGCTTGCAGCGCTCCGATGGGTTTTGGGTCGCTGCCGCGTGATATTCAAGGGTCTGCTCCAGCCGTGGATCATTGGCCTTGTCGAGCACCCGCTCCATGCGTTCAAGCGCATCGCGATCGCCGGGAATGAGATCCAAAATCGCAGTGCAGGTGAACACCACGCCTTCGATCTCGGCGAGCCGGGTGTCGTAGATGTTGGCCAAGCGGCGCAGCGTGTTGAGCCGTTCGGTGCGTTTGGCTACCGGCCATTCGCGTGGCGTAGTGGGAATACCGGTTACTTGCATGGCGGCCAAATCGGCATCAAGCTGGCGTCGCATGGTGAGCGCCAACCCGGCGTCATCGCCTTCGCGTTCGTAGAGTTCGGCTAGCGATTTGAGCGTGGCATCGTCGCCGGGTTGTTCCGATAGCAATTGTTCAAACGCATCAATGGCGCGGCGTGGCTCAATTTGCCGCTCACGATAGGTTTGCGCCATCCGCCGCAGCGCGCTGGTACGCACGCCGACATCGGGTGCTGCGGCCACATCGGACTCAAGGCCCGACACCAACTCTTCCCACATTTTGGCGCGTGACCGCAGCCGGCGCAGCGCTTCGGAAACTTTGGGATTTGTTGGCGAAATTTCCGCGATGCGTTGCCACGCATCGGTCGCGCGCGCAATGTCACCCATGCGCAGTTCGGCCAGCTGGCCGATTTCTTCGAGACGGCGTTCGAGTTCTTCGACGGGCGCACCGGCTTCGCGGGCGTTATCGAGTGCGAATTCATACAAATCGCATAAGCCGCGCCAATCGCGACGCTCACGGAAGTGGTCGACGTAGCGCGCCAATGCCTCTTCGTGTTCCGGCGCGATGGTCAGTGCATGATGCAGTAGTTGCGCAGCGCGGTCGCGATCACTTTGGTGTTCGCGCGCAATGGTTGCCAATTCAAGCAACTCAGCCACGGCAATCACCGACGGAACCTCGGCGCCGCCCGCAGCGAGTTGTTGCTCGATAAGAGCCGAAAGCTCCGACCACTGTTGGGTATCGCGCAGCAGGGCGCGCAGTTCGGTGGCGGCACCGCCGT
>JAYWHS010000702.1:0-2994 GCA_043777635.1 Kofleriaceae bacterium
GCAATTGAAACTGGGATAATAGAAAACATGTACCAAATTGACCGCGGCGTCACGCAAACCTTAATTGAGCGTGGTTTTCAAGCAGCGTTTTTGGTCCACGGTTCCACCGATAAACCACCAAGCTTTGTGATCAATGTTTTACGAGACCAAGAGGACGCACTGGAAGGTATTTTCGATTTCATCTCTCAACGTCGGCCCTTGTCGACCTCTTATATTAAAGAGTTGCACGCAGCACTGGTACGCAGCCAGGACCATACCGAAGCCCAAGATTCCTCCGGTAACCTGGTCGAAATTCCGCTGCCAAAGGGTGCCTGGAAAACACAGCCGAATTACCCCATCAGAAATGGAGTCATCCATGCATATTGTCCTCCGGAACTCGTGGCTTCCGAAATGGATCGGTTGGTTGCACTGCATTTAGAGCATGTTGCGGCAGGCGTAGCAGCGGATGTTGAGGCGGCGTGGCTTCATCATCGATTCTCACAGATTCACCCATTTCAAGACTGCAATGGCCGCGTTTGCCGTGCGCTCGCATCCATGGTGCTGGTGCGTGCCGGGCTGTTTCCATTAGTTGTGACTCGCGACGACAAAAACAAATATCTTGATGCACTCGAAGCCGCAGACAATGGCAACCTCCGCGCACTCGTAGATTTATTTGCGGCTTTTCAACGTGCCCAATTTAGAAAAGCCACCGCGCTTTCGGAAAATCTGCTTTCCGAAGGTAACGATGATGTCACTTCAATTCTCGACGGACTTTTGCAATTCGCAGCGCAAAGCCACGATACCAAGGCTCAAAATTTAAAGTCTGTTTTTCGGCACAGCGAAGCGCTGGCCGATGCCACACAACTGTATCTGCAAACACTTGTCCCCAGTCTTCAACGGGTAATGCTCAATTTCAGTGCGCAAGGCACAGTTTTCGTTCACAGTTCATCACCCGATACCAATCACTACTATTGGGGCCAAATAATCGAAAATGCACGAAAATTGAACTATTTTGCAGACGGATATTCATATCGTTCGTGGATCACCTTGAATTTGCGCTGGCACCGACAAGCACGTCTGGTGTTTGCATTTCATGGAATTGGACGGCCTTTTAGCGGCAGTCTTATTTGTGCGCCTTTCTTGGAATTTCGAGATCCCGACGAGAGCAGTGGGTACTCAACGATCGTGCCTGTGAGTGAAGAAGGTTTCATCTTTTTCTACAACCAACCGCTGGAGCAAACCAAACAACACTTTGCCGCATGGCGCGAAAAAGTGGTCGCGGTTGCGTTAAAAGAAATTGGCGAAAGTTTAAGGAATTAGCCTCCCTATATTTTTGACCCAAACTGACCCAATCGGTCGACACCGTTTTTACGCTTTGTCGATCCGAGTGGACAATGTTGGCTGGATCCGCAATTTGTATGTGAGCGATCGCACTGGGGAAGCAACGTAATTTCAGGGATCTAGCGCGGTAGCTAATCGTTGCTAGATTGCCAAAAAGATGTTGCACGAACTGTCAGCACTCAATGATAGGGTCCGCCGCAATGACGGCAGTACCAAGCACACTTCGCAGCCGCGGGTTCGCGGGCTTACTAACGATTTTAACCCTGGCTTTCGCGCTGCCACTCGCGGCGTGTGATGGCTGTAAGGACAATCCGGCGGGTCCCGATGCACCGCTCGACGCCGGGACCGATGCACCCGGCCCAGTGGAAGTGGTGTGCGCCGAAATACCCGCATTGCCTTCGGGTGTTTGCCAAGTCACCGCAGGCGATGATCGCAAATTATTGATCGGCAATGTGCTAGCACCGAACACAGCCTTCAAAGGCGGCCAAGTTGCAGTGGATGCCACCGGCACCATTACTTGCGTCGGTTGTGATTGTGCGCAAGGCGGCGAAACCGTCATCACCTGCCCGACTGGCGTTATTTCTCCGGGGTTAATCAATACCCACGACCACATCACGTTTGCGCAAAATAGCCCGTATCAAGATAGCGGCGAACGCTACGAGCAACGCCACGATTGGCGGAGCGCTAAGCGCGGCCACACCAAAATCAGCACCAAGCAAGGCACGATCACGTTGCCGGAACTACGTTGGGGCGAATTGCGGTTCTTGTTTGGCGGCGCGACTTCAACGGTTGGCTCGGGCGGCACCGCAGGCTTGTTGCGCAATCTTGATCGGGCCAATTTGCTTGAAGGACTAGCGATCAAACCAGTGAAGTATCAAACGTTTCCACTCGACGACAACTCGAGCAATATTATTCGTACCGGTGACTGTAACTACGGCCCAATGCCGGATACCGCCGCATCAATCGCAGGCGACGACGCCTACGAGCCACACGTGTCCGAAGGCATTGACGAACAATCCCGCAACGAATTTTTGTGTCTGAGCTCGGACACCTACGACACCACCGCGCCTGGCGTGTCGACCAACGTTGCAATCGCCAAAACTGCGATGATTCACGGCATTGGCCTGACCCCAGCGGAACTCGGCACGATGGCCGCTGCGGGCACCGCGCTAATTTGGTCACCACGGTCAAACGTGACGTTGTACGGCGACACCGCCCAAGTGACCACCGCTGCCCGCATGGGCGTTGAGATCGCCCTCGGCACCGATTGGATGCCAACCGGCTCGATGAACATGCTGCGCGAATTACACTGCGCCGATACGCTCAATCAAAACTACTACAACAAATTTTTCAGCGATCGCGATTTGTGGCGCATGGCCACCGCCAATGCAGCGAGCGTGACAGCAGCGAGCGATAAAATTGGTAGCCTCGCCGTTGGCCGCGTTGCCGACATCGCGATTTTCGACGGCAAAGTGAATACCAGTTACCGCGCAATTTTAGCTGGCGAACCTAAAGATGTCGCCTTGGTGATGCGCGGTGGCAAGGTCATGTACGGCGATGCATCGACAGTGACAGCGGTGCCAGGAACCACGGGCTGCGACGCAGTCGATGTTTGCGGCGTTGCGAAACAAGCGTGCCTCGGCGAACTGAGCACCACCTACGCTGCGCTCAAAG
>JAYWHS010000703.1:0-2988 GCA_043777635.1 Kofleriaceae bacterium
GCTCGACGCTGTTATTGCACGGCGTTACGCAATCAATGTCGATGCCGTAGCGCCGTTGCGGTAGCCACCGCCCGCCGCGCCCTACTTTGCCGCAGCGACAACGAGCGCGTTGCACGAAGGAGCTTAGGCTTCGAGCAGCATGCGATCGGGACTTTCCAATCGATCTTTCACCGCGACCAAGAACGAAACCGCTTCACGGCCATCAACGACCCGGTGGTCATACGTCAACGCAACGTACATCATCGGACGAATTTTGATTTCTTCGCCGATCACCACCGCGCGTTTGACGATGTTGTGCATACCCAAAATTCCGGTTTGTGGAAAATTGAGCAATGGCGTCGACATCATCGAACCGTAGATGCCACCGTTGGTAATTGAGAAAGTGCCGCCGATGAGGTCTTCCATCGCCAGCTTGCCGGTGCGAGCTTTTTCGGCCAAGGCATTGATACCTTTTTCGATGCCGGCAAACGACAACGTATCAACATCGCGCAACACCGGAACGACTAAGCCCTTGGGCGTCGAAACCGCAATGCCAAAGTCATAATGCTTTTTGTACACCACACTGGAACCAACTACTTCAGCGTTGATGCCTGGGTACGCTTTGGCCGCAGCGACGCACGCTTTAGCGAAAAACGACATGAATCCAAGTTTGACGCCGTTGGTTTTCTCGAAACTATCTTTGTAGCGAGCCCGCAGGTCCATCACCGCCGTCATGTCCACTTCGTTGAAGGTGGTCAACGATGCGGTTTCTTGCTGGGCTTGCACCAAACGCTCGGCGATGCGTTTGCGCAACGGCGACATCGCAATTACTTCATCGCGCGGATCGACAACGACGTGCGCAGCTGGGGCTGACGGACGCACCGCAGTTGTAGCATTTGGTAAACTTCCGGACTCACGCGCCACGACGCGTTGCGATGGCGTCAGCTTGAGTAACGCGTCTTTATTTACATCGGGGGCAACAACCGCAGCAGGTGCCGCCGCTGGTTTCACAACTGCCGGCGCTGGCGCCAGGGCAACAGTTTGCACCGCCGCTACAGACGCAGCGACGACGGCCGCCACCGGCTTGGCAGTACCTGCAGCGCCGGCGGTTACTGCACCAACGATATCGCCAACTTTTACCGTTGCGCCGATAACCGCACGTTGCTCAGTGAGTGCGCCCGCCACCGGCGAAGGCAACTGCACGGTAATTTTATCGGTTTCAAGATCGAGCAAAGGCTCATCGATAGCGACAGTTTCGCCAACTTGTTTGAGCCATTTGGCCACAACGGCCTCAGTGATTGATTCACCTAATTGCGGTACGACGAGATCAGCCATATCAGTCAAGCTCCTAGAGTTAGCGAGTAGCGAAAGCGGCTTTGAGAATTTGTTGTTGCTCCATCACATGAGCTTTGTGCGACCCAGTGGCCGGACTTGCGCTCTCCAAACGAGAAATCGCTTCAAACCCAGCTTTGCGCTGTGCTGCAAGTTTTTGTAAGCGCGGGCCTACGTAAAACTGCGGGCCCATATTGGCCGGCTCGTCTTGAACCCAGAACATTTCTTTGACGTTGGTTAACGTAGCGATGGCGCTAAGCACCACATCGTCCCACCATGGATACAGTTTTTCGATGCGAACAATCGCAACGGTTTCGTCTTTGAGTTTGCTGCGTTCTTCGACCAAATCGTAGTAGATGCGGCCGCTGCAAAATAAAATCCGCGTAACCTTGCTTGGGTTCGCAGCCGCATCACCAATGACACGTTGAAACGTGCCGTTGGCCAATTCATCAATGGATGAGCCAGCGGCTGGCAAGCGCAACAGGCTCTTCGGCGTCATGACGATCAGCGGTTTGCGCCAGGCCCGCATGGCTTGCCGACGCAACAAGTGAAAGATTTGTGCAGCCGAGCTGGGCTGGGCAACTTGAATATTTTCTTCGGCGGCGCTTTGCAAAAATCGTTCAAGCCGCGCGCTCGAGTGTTCAGGGCCTTGGCCTTCGTAGCCGTGAGGCAGCAACAATGTGAGCCCAGAGAACCGGTTCCACTTGTCCTCGGAGGCAACTATGAATTGGTCGATGATGACTTGGGCGCCGTTGGCGAAATCGCCGAACTGGGCTTCCCACATCACCAACGCATCTGGGTAATCGAGCGAATAACCAAATTCAAAACCCAACACGCCGGCTTCTGACAGCGGGGAATCATAGATCCGGCATTGGCCTTGGTCGGCATGCAGCCGGCCCAACACCAAATGTTCGTTGCCATTTTGACTATCTGCAATCACCGCATGACGGTGACTGAATGTGCCGCGGCCGCAGTCTTGGCCAGTTAAACGAACGTTGGTGCCTTGGCGCAACAACGAGCCATACGCCAACAATTCAGCCATGCCCCAATCGAGCATTTTTTCGCCGCGTCCCATTTGCGCGCGCTGTTCGAGCAAGCGAGCAATTTTTGTATGCGGGGTAAAGCCATCAGGCACCGACGTCATACTGTTGGTGATTTCGCTGAGCAGCTCGCGCGACACCCGAGTATCTACGTTGTCGGGGGCCGTGTATTTGTCCGAGCGATAACCGCGCCACAT
The DNA here is from genome assembly GCA_043777635.1 of Kofleriaceae bacterium. Classification (GTDB taxonomy): domain Bacteria; phylum Myxococcota_A; class Polyangia; order Haliangiales; family Haliangiaceae; genus JABFXX01. Next base: position 2,549 of record JAYWHS010000703.1, read on the forward strand.
CGCCGCCATCGCCGAGGTCTTCGGTCGTTGCTTCGCAGCTTTGGCAGCACCGAGTTCGGTTTCCAACGCAGCCACGCAATTGCCGGTAACCTTGGCAACGTAATCCGTAGTCACGACGCCCTGCTCCAGCAACCGCCGAGCATACACATCGACCGGTGACTCTTTTTGCTGAATGCGTTGGTACATGACCGGTTGGGTAAACGCCGGTTCGTCCATTTCATTGTGGCCGTACTTGCGGAAGCAGTACATGTCGATGATGACGTCGCTGGCGTATTTGGTGCGATATTCCATCGCCATTTCGATCACGCGGGCAAGCGCATCGGCGTCTTCGCCGTTGACGTGCCAAATTGGGCACTCGATCATCTTCGCGATATCGGTGCAGTATGGCGTCGAACGCTGTTCGGCTGGTGATGCAGTAAAGCCAACCTGATTGTTGACGA
>JAYWHS010000704.1:0-2987 GCA_043777635.1 Kofleriaceae bacterium
CAAGGCGCCAACGATCTGGGCTTGGCCGTGTTCACCGGCTGCGGCGCGCCTGCAACCATGACCGAACTGGCTTGTTCGAGCGTGTTAGGCCCCAATGAAGAAGCCAGTGTCGCCCTCACGGCGGGTCAACGGGTCACCGTTGTGGTCGATGGATTTAACGTCGACGATGCAGGGCCGTATTCGTTGCAAGCTCAGTTTCAATAGCGCGACGTCCTAGCGCGCGTGATTGCCGCTACTTCGGCTACACTGGCGGTTGTAGAATTATTACCAGGAATCAGATGGCCGAACGCGTAAATTATCTACAGTCGTTTGAATCGATCTATCTCGAATTTTCTGTACAGCCCACTTCAGCTTCGAAGGTGGCAGTTCAAAAGGAACTTTTCTGGGGCAATTCGACCAAACTGGATTTTTCTACCGGTAGCCTCAATCGAAGAATTCTCCACTATCATGCCGCTGGAGATGCCAGTCTGCGGGGTACTCAGTATTTTACCAACGACACAACGGCCGTCGCTCTCGCACTATTTCGCGAAAATCCTTGCGGTCGGTATTGGGATGAGCTGACGCAGCTACAGCAAGCCACATCCGGGTCGGTCGAGCGCGAGCGGATCACAAAACAATACCTGGCGGAATATCGTGGCGAAATCCAACAGTTGGATCGCGAGACATCGCAAAATATCTATCGCGATCTTGGTGCCGTCACGCCAATCGAGCTGCAATCGATTTTGACCGCGATGGTGGCAATCAAAATCCAGGGTGACGCCACTAGTTTTTGGGCAACTGTTACCAACCAGCGAAGCACAGTTGTACCGATTTCCTTCCGATGCTGGCACGGAAATGAACGCACGCTACTCTGCGAATGCGGAGACACGAGGTTGCTCATCAGCTTGGTAACGTCATAGCTGCGGTAACCGCACCAGCAAGCGCATGGCTTGTACGAGCCCGCTACCGGCCTATGCTACCCTGCGCGCAGGTGTCCAGCGTACCGATCATTAACTTGCAGGCCAGCGCCGCTTCGGTCGCGCAGCAAATTCATGCGGCGTGCATCGACCATGGTTTTTTCTATGTCGTCGGGCACGGCCTGGATGCCGGCCTGTGCCAGCGCCTCGACCAACTCAGTACGCAATTTTTTGCACTGCCTGAAGCGACCAAAGCTGAGTATGCGATGGCGCTCGGCGGCCGAGCGTGGCGCGGCTGGTTTCCGCTCGGCAGTGAACTCACGTCGGGCCGGCCCGATTGGAAACAAGGCTTATACCTCGGCAGCGAACTCACCGACGAGCATCCCAAGGTACGGGCGGGTGTGCCGCTGCACGGCCGCAACTTGATTCCCGATGATGATGTGCTGCCGCATTTTCGCCAAACTATTTTCGACTACATGGCAGGCGTCACCAGCGTCGGGGATCGCGTGCTCGCCGCCATCGCGCTGTCGCTGGGCTTGCCAGCGAATTTTTTCGAAGCACACTACACCTCCGATCCGCTGATCCTATTTCGCATTTTTCAATATCCCAGCATCGCTGTGCCGGCCGGTGCCGATGTGCAATTCGGCGTCGGTGAACATACCGACTACGGCTTGGTCACGCTATTGCGACAAGACGACGTCGGTGGGCTCGAAGTCAAAACCCGTACCGGCTGGATTGACGCTGCACCGATAGCCAACAGCTTGGTTTGCAACATCGGCGACATGTTGGATCGCATGACCGCAGGTTATTACCGCAGCACGCCGCATCGCGTGCGGATCAATACCAGCGGCCGTGATCGCCTGTCGTTTCCGCTCTTTTTCGACCCCAACTTTGACGCACGTATTGCTCCGATCCGCACGTTGGCCACGGACGATGCTGCGAGCCGCTGGGACGGCGCGAGTGTGCACAACGTGACCGGGACCTATGGTGATTACCTTGTCAAAAAAATCAGCAAGGTATTCCCGGCGCTGCGCAACGACGTCTTGGCGTAACGACGCACACACCCGTGTACCCAGTAAAAAGACATTGCGGTGACGCCGTGTTGTCAACGTTGCCAGGTGTGCCGATGTGCAACCAGTCGTTGCGCAAGCGTCACCAAGACGCAACGCAACGTGAGTGCAAGCCAACGTACATAGACCGTATGCAATCGCCATGTATCCACTATGTCGGCACGTTTCGTTATCGCGACCAGGCCACCCTCGCCTCCGCGCTGGCTCGCGCCACCGACGATCTCGACGATGACGACCTGACTAGCGACCACCACTTGGTCTCGGCCCTGGTGACGCGTGGCAACCGCTTAGTCATCGACGTGAAACTTGGCAGTGAATCACAAGGCCGCTACGCCGCGGCCAACTTGCTGCTGCGGCTTGCGCATGGTGCCGACGAGGGTGCCGTGGCTGCGACCGACCAGGGCAAGCGCGTCGACCTGTTTATCGCAGGCGACGAAGACTAACCAGCCGTGCCCTGAAGGCAGGCCAGCCATTCAGCCTCAGCTTGGAGGCGCAGCGGTGTCGCATACGTCGGACTTGTGCCAGGAACACCTGGCCTCAACCCCGTCAAGATGGTACGGCTTGGGCGTATGCGACCGTCGACAACCGCCCTGCTCCAAGCATTGCAACAACGCATCGTCATCATTGATGGTGCGATGGGATCAATGATCCAAACCTACACGTTGACTGAAGTGGATTTTCGCGGCAGTCATTTTCCGGATCACTCGCAACCGCTCATGGGTGCCAACGATTTGTTGGTGCTGACCCGGCCCGACATCATCGAGGAAATCCACTATCAGTTCGCCATTGCGGGTGCGGATATTCTTGAGACCAATACGTTTTCGGCCACCACCATTGCAATGGCCGACTATCACCTTGAACACACCGTACGGGAGTTAAACCTAGCGGGTGCAGCGTGCGCTCGTCGAGCTGCGACGCGCGCAACCGCCCATGATGGCAAGCCTCACTGGGTCGCCGGTTCGCTCGGGCCAACCAATCGTACAGCGTCGCTGTCGCCCGACGTCAACGATCCTGGGTTTCG
>JAYWHS010000705.1:0-2982 GCA_043777635.1 Kofleriaceae bacterium
GCAGCCGTGGCGTCCCGATCGTTGCAATCTGCGGTTACACCAATGCCGGCAAATCGACGCTGCTCAATGCGCTTACCAATGGCAACGCCCGGGCCGAGAATAAACTGTTTGCCACGCTCGATCCGATTAGCCGGCGCTTGCGATTTCCTGACGAGCGCGAAATTGTGTTTACCGATACCGTTGGGTTCATCCGCGATTTGCCGAAGGATTTGATCGCAGCGTTCCGCGCTACCCTCGAAGAAATGCATGACGCAGACCTACTCATTCACGTCGTCGACGCATCGGATGCCGATCGCGACGAGCGCTTCTATGCGGTGCAACGTATTTTAGGCGAGCTTGAACTGGCTGATAAACCCCGCATCGTAGTCTGGAACAAAGCTGACCGAATTTCTGCGCAAGATGCCGATACGTTAGTTGATCACGCTGACGGCTTTGTTACCTCGGCACTCGACCGGGAGACTTTTGGCCCGTTATTGCTGGCAATCGAGCGTGCGCTTTGGCACGGTGGAAAACCGGCCGATATCTATTGGCGCCACGCGGCGGTAGTCGCCGAGGCCGACTTCAGTGCCGAACTATCCGATGCAACCGCAGCGTTGAACGCCTAAGTGACTGGCGCAACGTCCGCTTGCCATCATTGGCGGAATCGTATTCGGCCTCCGACCACGAACCTCCGCTCGCTGTGCTTGAAACATGCGCAACCGGCCATCGCTGGAGCACCGTCGTCCGAGTCCCACATCCCGAGTAAGATCGTGGGCTGGTACTTCAAGACCGCTCACCTAAGCGCAGGTGATCGAAACGCCTAGGCTTTCCTAGATCGTATTGAGCGTATTCGGCACTCGGACGACGAACTTCGGACCTTTTGCACTCGAAACATGCAGGCGACCTTGCTCCCCAGTGTTCGCTGGGTTCGCTTCAAGTACACGCGCAGGCAATGCGCCAACTTCTAGCCGTTACGACATGCACAACACTCGTTCGCAAACTACCTGCGCTGGTGTTCGCATGACGAAAACATCTTCCGGCCCTGCGCGTGGTGTTGCGGCTTCGATGGTCTTGCGGATCGCGCGGCACGGGCCTTGGCCGGTCGGGTTGCCGCGATGACCACTGCCTTGGTGTGTCGTCAGTAAGGCTCCGTTGCCGTCGGTCGAGGTCCGTCGTCAGAGGTCCGAGTAAAAATTTACGATTACGGAGAAGTTTACCCAGATCCCTTACGTGACTGACATCGATACCGGCCCTAACCGTCGGTGGCTTTGTTGGTATCGTCGAGTACCGTAAGCGCGATCGCCATGGCTTTTTTGGCTCTTGCAACCAACGCTTCGTCGTTCTTGATTTTTTGGTAGGCCTTGAGCACTTGTTCTTGGTACCCGGTGTTTTCGTTTTCCAACGTGGCGATTTCGCTTTGGAGCTGGATAATCCGTTGATCTCGTTCGATCACGGTTAGGTCGACGTGGCGTTGTGCTTCTTGCATGGTCGCAATTTGGTGCTGGACCTGGTTCGCGGCACTTTCAAGTGCTTTTTGGCGCTCACGGGCGCTGGCTAATCCAGCTCGCAGTTCTTCGGCCTCGGCTTGCGCTGCTGCGGAAATTCGCGCCACGTCGGCACTCGCAATTGCTCGCAATTTTTCACTGACAGCGGCTACGGCTTGGTCTCGTTCCACTTGGTGGCGCTGCACCGCTTCGATCAAAAGCTGACCGGCCTCGGCTTGCTGCGCGCTTACGGCGTGCGCCACCGCTTGTGCAAGGTCGCTGGCATGTTGGCGTGCAGCGTCGGCCAGGGCGCGTTCAACTTCGGCTTTGTGCGCTGCCGAGGCCTCGGCAACGGCCCGATTGACGGCGGCTTCTTGTGCGCTCGCACCAGCCGTTTCGGCTTCTTGCAACGCGCGTTGCAGTTCGGCAACTTTGCTCACCATTTCGCGCCGCAATGCATCGGCGGTATTGCTTGCTTGTTCGAGCTGTTGTTCGGTGTGTGCAGCCTGGTCGCGTAGGTCTTTGTTCTCCGCTTCTTGCTGGGTTAACAGGCTGCGAACACTCGCTACCTCTTGTCCAAAAGTTTGTTTGATGCCCGCTTGGTCGGCGAGATGAACTGCAATTGCGCGCTGCGCGGCGTCGTGATGACTGCCGAGTTCGCCTAGCTGGCGTTGCAACTCTATTAATGCAGCCTCGTGAACGACTTGCTGGTTGGCCAAGCGCTCTTCAACCGCTAGCGCCAGTTGGTGTTGTTGTTCGCGCTGGACATTTTCGATCTCAAGCGCGTGAGCGGCTTGTAACTGTGCGATAGCCGAGTCCCGTTGTTCTGCTGCGGCTTGGGCCAACGCGAGGTCCGCGACCAACGCCGTGTTTTGCTGTGCTGCTGCGTGCTGCGCCTGAGCCAAGACGGTTGCCAAATGCAGATTCTCTTGTTGCGTAGTCGTCGTGGTCGCAACCAGCTGGGCAATTTCCTGATGTGCGTGTTCCAGTGCAGCTGCGCTGGCTGCGGCGGCGACTACATGATGTTCGCCTTCCGTCTGTGCCGCCGCTAAGGCTACGTGCGCTTGCGCTATCGCGTGGTCGTGGTCGACACGCAGTTGTTGGAGTTGCGCCGAGTTTGCGTTGCCAGTGGCAACTTGTTGGGCTTGTAGTTGGGCTAGCTGTGCCACGCTGTTTGCTACGGCTTGCTCAAGTTCAGCAACTCGCAATTCGGCCTGGTTACTGGCTTTGTCAGTTTCCATTAGCTCGAATAAACGCTGTTCAAGCTGACCGTTTTTGGATTCGGCTGCGGCCTTCGCGTGTTCGAGCACCATCATGCGGTCACGCAGATGCGCAACTTCGAGTTCCTTAGCTGCAACATCTTGTCGTACACGAACTAATTCTTGGACGGTGCTCGCGTCTTGTTCGCGTTGTGCGCCAGCGTGTTGTACTTCGGCTTCGAGTTGCTTGATGCGCATTTCCAAATCGTGGCTGCGCTTGAGCGAACGACGATCGGCAACTTGCGACTGTTCGCGGTTGG
>JAYWHS010000706.1:0-2981 GCA_043777635.1 Kofleriaceae bacterium
TTGGTTCGCTGCCTGCGGCTAAGCGGGCCGCAGGGTTGCGTACATCGCCCACGCGGGGCACGCGGCCGCGTGGTGGGCCGCCGCGCTGACCGCTACACCCGAGTCAGCGCGCCTTGCCCCGCGATCTATGCCTGGGTCAGTGGAAATTCGTCGCGACAACGATGACGGCTAGACAATGGTTTTGACACGTTGCGAAACCTGTTTTATTATAATAATAACAATATGTTAGTTGACATAGTTGGGATTATGCGACGTGATCAAAAAGGGCGGTTGCGGGCCTGATTTTGGCCCGCATCTTCGCTCTGCCAATGATGTCGCGCGGCAAGCGTGTCGCCCTCTTCGCTTGATGTTCAAGGCGGCTCAGATGGGGAAATGTAATTGTCGTTGATGGGGAAATGTAATTGACGTTAGGCAGGTAGGACTGTGTTGCTCGCGCGGTTCGCGGCACACCGCGAGAAGTGCCACGGTGGCGCTTACTGTAGCAATGTTGGCGGTTCGGTTTGCGCCGGCGTCGTCGCGGCGAAGGGTTGGCGGTAGAACACGATGATCGAAACGCAATGAAACTCTGCATCGCTCGATTGCAAGACTTGGATGTCATCAATAACGATGCGGTCGCGTTGCTCGGTAAGCCAAGCAGTGATGGTCTCGCCTAACACGTTACGCAGTACGATTTTTGTAGCCGAAAACACTTTGATGCTTTCAAGCATGGGCGGTGCCGCTGCCGCCGATTGCACGCTGCTAGGTTCCACTGGTGTTCGGGTTGCCGCTCTCCTCCGTGCCATCGCCATACAGGCTAGCTAGCACGGCGTAGTCGCCAGTGCGAGTCGATGCGTCTGCGGCGAAGGAATGACGGGATAGGGAATTATGGTGTTACCTCGCGAGGCGGGGCCGGTTGTGCCTATTCTACCAAGCGCAAATGACCGAAGCGGCCTCGCTCGGATTCGTTGCTTTCGCCATCGGTTAAACCAAATACCAATGCATCGACTTCGCGTAGTTCCACTTGCAGTTTGTGTGCGATGGCGCGCTTTGACAGGCCCTCGGCTCGCAGCGCGTGCAATGCTTTTTCGAGTAGCTGTGAGCGTTCACGCTCGATGCTGTTGGGCTCATTTCGTCGATAGCCGAGTTTTCCAATTTCGATGCATAGCTCGCGATACTGCCATTCTGAGAGCAGGCCGATGCCGCGCAGGCGATGCGCTAGTGCGGAGACTGAAACGTTCCACTTTCGTTTGAGCGTAATAAGATTTTGCAGGGTCGCTAGCCCTGGAGGGTTGGCCAATACGCTGGCTCGGGGCATAAGAAACGCGGAGGCGAATGCGTCGGCTTCCTTCTCGGCGCTGCGCCCCCGTGGTCCACCGTGTCGATGTAGAATCAGGTGCCCAAGTTCATGCGCTGCGTCGAACCTGCTGCGTTCAGTGCTCTTCATCGTGTTTAAAAACACGAAGGGAATACCGCTGCGCCAGAAGGAAAACGCATCAAGCTCCCTGCACTCCTCTGTCAACGAGAACACTCTAACGCCTTGTACTTCGAGGCGATGAATCATGTTTTGAATTGGCCGAACGCCAAGGCCCCAGGTTGCGCGAACTTCATCGGCGGCGGCCTCTGGCTTGTGGCCGCCCTTTAGATCGGGCACGTTTACTGCCGGCAAATTTAATCGTTGCGCGAGCAAGTCAGCAAACTCGGTAGCGATTGCGCCTGATCCAAGCGCTGCATCGCGTTGACTCGCTGTCATGGTGCTCATGGCGCGAAAGCTAACGTTTTGCAGATCTGGCACTTTGAGTGGAGGGCCAAAGAAAAAACCGAAGGGGAAACCGAGTTTCTTTGCCAATACCTGCAATGTTTCGTTACCGGGAACGGCCTGCGCGGCTTCGTACGTAGAGATGCTCTTGACCGAAATGTCTGCCGCGCTTGCCAGCTCGGTTTTGGTTAGGCCGCGTCGTTGTCGTGCGAGCGTGAGCCTTTCTGGGTTGAATGGTGTCACTTAAGCCTCTTGTCGGCGTGTCACGTCAAACTGAATCTCTGGTTCGACATCGAGCAGTTCACCAAGTGGCGTGCCGGTATATACATCGCCAAGAATGATGCGCTCCCGCCAGCCTGCCACGTAGCCGTCATCGTCAATTGTGCTTGGCAGTGAAAGCTCGCACGTTGCAGAGTCTGCTCCAGCATGTAGCAGCAAAAGCCAAGTGGCCAGCGGTCTGCCGGGCTCGATATTATTCTCGATATCTACAGAAGTGGTCGGCCAAAAACTCAGTTGGCCATTGATTTTCACTGCCTGTTGAATCCCTTGGCCCTTTTCGTATTTTGTACGCGGCATTCCATCCTTTGAGCCAGTGGCCGCGTCGCCCATTGTGACAGCGATGGCAGTGGTGCCATCGGGTGACAAAGTTAGCTCAACTCCATTGCGTCGCGTGCGTCGCCATCCCGACGGGGTAAGGAAGTCTCGTAAGCCGCGAACGGTTTTGCCCCACACGCGAATTCCAATTGACGACGAAGGGTCGTTCTCTGTGCAGGAGTGTCGATCAGCTTGGCCGAATGCCACGGCATCGAGCAGGGCTTGTCGCGACAGGTGCAATTCTGCTAGACGTTTGTCTGCATCTAAACCAACGGCAGTGGGCACAATTTCCGGATCTGACTTCATCTTCCGATTTTTGTACCTCAAATGAGGGTTAAAAACAAGAAGTGATTCTTCGCTATCCCCAGGTGATCGATGGCTTTGGTAAGGGTGGCGTATTCATTACGCAACCTTGCCCCGAAACGGCAGCACAACCGAGGCGTCTACCTTCTTTGCATTCTTCACAGCGTAGATGCGCACAAACGCGCCTTCGGTGGCTGGCCCCATGATGTCGAAGCCAAGTTTGCCCAAGGCTTTGCAAAACGCGGGCACGTCGTCGAAATACGATGCGGCTTCCCAAATGTGCAGCATGCCATCGAGGCGTAAGCAGCGCTGGGCTTCGCGAATGTAGTCGGTGAAGTTGTTGCCCATC
>JAYWHS010000707.1:0-10220 GCA_043777635.1 Kofleriaceae bacterium
CACAGATTGAAGCGCAACAAACAGCCATTGCCGAACAACTAAAGGTGCAAAATCAAACGCTTGCTCTTCAAAAAGAGGACTTCGATGCACGCGTAAAAACGCAAAAGCAAGACGCGTTACGCACCGTCTATGGCCCGCTCCACGTCGCGCTGCGTGCGTATGATGACGCACTCGAAACGTATCAGCTAGTTGTGCGGGGCAACGGATTTGACATCTCGAAGATCAATGCGTCTGAATGGTACGATGGCAAGAGCGTGTATCACGCAAGACTGCTCGATGACTGTGACCTAAAACATGACCACGTTGCTCAACTTGCAATACATGCCGCAATGGTCGAACAAAGCAGGGCAAGAACCACATTCATCAGGCAAGCGTTCTCCCAGAAAATTCGCCTACTGCCACCGTTTTCCGCACCTGTTCCGGCGACGCTGAAGGAATGGTTTACAACCATTACCTATCGCCACAACAAGCTCAAACTAGACTTTTCAAGTCTCCGTGAGTCCCTGGATCATGAGCTGTTTGGAAACGAGCCGACGCAAGATCCTGATAACGAAGACCTTCAACGTTTGGTGGATGAGCAAAGAGACGGAGCGGAAGCAGTGGAGCGGAACTATGACAATGCAAAGGGCTTGACGGAGCTGCTAGCAGCAATATCCCCGAATACCCCGTAGTTGATCCTGGTGGTCGGGCTAACCCTGCATCGTGGTATGGCGTTCGGCAAGGTACGTGTGCAGCCTATAAGGGTCGCCCATGGAACCCGAACAAAGGGGTATAGCGTTAGGCCACGATTGCTGTACCCCCTTTTGTTTCCCCCTTTGGAACAGCGCTGGACATTAGGCAGGCGGTCAGGCTGCGCCCGGCATCAATTCTGTCCGCGGCTGAATCGACACTGAAATGTTGGCTGCGCGTCGGAAGCGTCCGAAACCTCACACGACCGAAAAAGAATAAAGGCGATGCATTCCTGCATCACCTTTAACTGCCACTTGTTGCTGGCTCCGAAGGTAGGGTTCGCTTTTTACATGTAAACATACGTAATTATTTAATATTTTTACACACAGATCCATGCTATACCCACAACGATACCCACAGCGCACTGCTGCTGACTATTCACTTACGAGCGTCTCTCCATTCACAAACCACTGGGGCCCCGAAGGTAGCAATCCACGGGTCAATGGATTCTCCGCACAATGATTGTGTGCGATTTGCAAGTGATCAACGCTTGGCCAATTGCCGAGATCGGAAATAACAAACGCAACTGCTGAAATGGCATTCACTTCACCGTCCAAAAATCCTCGACTTGAAACCTTCGCTTGATTGCTCTTTCTAAGCACAGGCCGCTGTGCGATCGCGACCTCAATCTTGCTGCTCGGGTCGTTGATCGGCACAATAAACTCTGGCTCACCAATTCCAAACAGTGCCTGCACCAATACGGGCGCACCATCTGGCTGCTCCGCACGGTACACGTAAGGTATCGCGCCGCAATGCAAAGCGATCACAACGGGCTCATCAGGCTTTACAATTGGCGGGCGCTCATTTCGATATCGAGCCAGGTCTCGGTGCTTGTCGACAATTGCATTCGTATACCTCAACGCTACTTGCTCAGCGCGCAGGCCTGAAAAGTATGTTTGTCCCGGGGCTGGAAGAAGAACGCGATCGGCACCAGTTCCAGTGGTAGCAATCACGCATTCAATCCAAATTCGTTTTCCATCGACAATGATTGAAAAGTCGGGGCCCATCGGCGGAGATTTTTCGACCTCATACTTGGAGGCAAGCCAGTCAAGAACCCAAAGCTCCCACGCTCGTGCTCGAAAGTTTCTGCGAAATTCAGACAGAAAAGCGACCTCAGGAAGCAGATGATGGTGCTTGAGATACGCTTGTTCTAGCGCCGCGCGACAGTCGCGCTGGCTGTTGTAGTCGCGACATGCTCGAAACGACAAATCATCATCGACCAAATCGGCGGGAGAGAAAAGTTGCGATTGTGGCATTTGCTCTCTCTGCTGATGTGTCGGTGTGTGTGTAACGGGCATTGGTACACCGAGGGGCCTGTTAGCTGTTGCCAGCGTTTTCCATCAAAATCAATGCAAAGGGTAGCTGTGCATGCCATGCGGATCGCGACACTGTAGTCGCGTAAACCCTCGCATCGTGGCTTCTCCAATATAGACCGTATCAACCTTGCGACTGATTTCGCAATCAACCGACTGCATTGTCAATGTGTCGTCGCAATCACCGGCAGCGCCAAAACCACGTCCGAGAACGTCGTCGGAAATCAACCACCGTTGACGGACCTCCACGCGGTCGCATCTTTGAGCAACTGGCTGACTACTCGCTACCGCCTCGTCATGTATTTGCCGGTCAACGGCACGTACAAGTAGTAAATAGCCAAGCCAACACGCCACAGGCAACGCGGCAACTCCCAGCCAAGTGTAACGCGCCCGATCACTCGCAGCGCGCCACGCAAGCGCAACAGCTCCACAGACCCAAATCCCAACGAACAACTCCATTGCACAATGCTAGCGGTACTCGCACGGCAGCACAAGGACGATAGCCGATTGCGTCCATCGCTTCGCGAGGCGCTACTCTATCGACACCGCGAGCTTTGACGGGCCCGCGAGAAACATTAGTTGCTCCACGATAAGCACCGACAGAACGGAGGCTTTGGAGTCCATGTCTGCTTCTGGAGCCACGCCATGACTTACCGTGTGACGGCTAACGCCCTTAGGTGCGTCGGCGTCGAAATCAACGAAATAGTGGTCCTTCAAATACTCGCTGAAACGGTGCGGCAATAGCAGACCGTCGGGTTGCGGACCCACGCTGTTGGCGATGCGCCCAACCAACTTCCCTTGTTTGTTCCCTGGATCGGTCGTTGGGTAGTCACGCAAGATGCCTTCGATGCGAGGGTAGAGCATCGCAACAACACTCACATGGTCATTGGCTTCAAAATGGTCGAGCGCTTTCTGCAGTACTACCCGATGGTTCGCCACCAACGGGGAATCGATTACAAGTTGCCGTATCGAGCCAATGCGCTCTCTAGTTTCTTGGATTATCTCTGGAAGTTGTTCGCGCATTGGCCAGCCCGCCCGCAGATGCGAAACCATGGCCTTTACGCGTCCCATGGGTAGGCCAATGAACGGAAACCAGCCATCATCAATCAAAGCTGACCAATCCAACTCCGTTAAACGCAAGCGATCTTGAAACAATAGCCGGCTCCATAGACTCCCCAACGCCAACGGAAGCGCAGCTGCTGGTCGCATTACCCCAGTGGACAACGGTTCAAAGTCGTAGAAAACGCCACGACGCCACCCAATCGACATCACCACAAAAACACCAGCGTCTTCCGGTACCTCGATATTTTGGAGAACAACCTCACGAACATCTGCAATTGTGTCAGCCAAAACCAGGTCGCCCACTGTTAGGCCATGCTTGGGTTGGACCTTAGCCATGAATTTCGCTTCGTTGATGAACACATCAACTTCGCAGTTTTGGTGCAACACCGCGATCATGTCACCAATCCTTGATTCGACGACCTTAGGGGAATGCGAAGGCAGGAACACGTTGGAAGCTTCTTCAAGTACCGACTGCAAGCGCTCCCCGTCTGCTGGCGTTAGCAAATCGCGAACGCTCAACGGGATACGTTCCCCGCCACGAGCAGAAGCTTCGGCAAAGCCGACAATTTTGTTATCAAGTTTCAGTTTGAAATGCATATTGGGGATTCTGCGCCAACCAAAGTTTGGCAGATCCAAGTTCTACCACTGCCCTCAAAAGGTAATCAGCCTTACTTTTGGGAGCCATTCAGCGAAACGAAGCAGCGTATCGTTCAGATTTTATTCACCATTCACCTCAACAATAACCGGAGCCGGAACAATTTGGCCGCTGCGCCGCGCTTGCAGACGCTCAAGGGCATGCAGCTCGCGGTGGAAGCTGCGCTCAAGGCCGCCCTCGTAGCGGCCCACTTTGGTGAGGGCATCGCTGATGTTGCAAAGGCGAATGACGGCCTTGCCGAGTTGCTCCGGAGTAACAACGCCTGGAACGCCAAACAGCGATTGGCCGTCGATTTCCGCAATTATCATAGCCGCCTCAACGCGCGCTACCCGCTTAAGCCGCCACGCAAGATCAACCACGCGTTGCGCATGCAATTCTTCCAAGGCACCCATGGGCGAGATTGCGCCGATCAACGAGTCGCGTAGCGCTACATAGTCGCGCGGGTCTTCATCGGGCAACAATGCCAAGGCAGTGAGGCCGTGCTTGATTGAGTTGAGCGAGGCGCGCGCTTTGCCGGTGACAGTGCGCGGACCGCTTTGGGTTAACAGATTTCCTCGGCTCATGGCCCCTGCTTTCGGCGGGGCGAGCGCCGCCGCTCCGCTGTGGCCTTCGGGTCATCGGTGCGTTCGCTACTGTTTGCTTTCACAAAGTCGAGCAATTCTTGCGTAGGCGGAATGGCCGGGACGCCAGGATACAAACCATGCAACCCAGCAATGAAGCGAATCGCGCGGAGCGCAACGTCAAAGCGGTTTCGTTGTGTTGCATCGTTTGCGATTGCCGAAAGGCGCGCGTCGAGCAGCGCAAGTTGCCATCCTTCTACCAACTTCATGACGCCACCTTGCGCGCTTGGTTCAACTCAGCTGCAATTGATCGGGTGTTTGCGCGGATGAACGTGTCAACGTCCGGCGTCATCAGCACAGGCCACCGCGGATGACGCGCATGCAAGTGATTGCCGCGCAACTCGATCTCGATGCCCAACTGATGCAGCACTGCCAGCGGGGAAAGACCGCGGGCCACGAGCCGCACAAGCAACGGATTAAGTGATTGGGAAAACATGATCGTCCTCCGATGCGTTGCTGCTACCAGCGGTTGCCGCTGCTACATCCGATACAAGTGCTACATGCCGAGAATCACGGCTATTCAAGCGCAGCGACTCGGGGGCGGTAGCATGTGTAGCGGCACCTTCAGAATGTGGACTTGGAGCGCGGTAGCGCTCGAAGGCATCTTCCAATTCAGAACGCTTGTAGCCGCGAAGATTGCTCGCTAGCTCGCCAGGTCGGCGAGTCTGCCGCGGCCCGATACCAAACGGCTTGAGTCGCTTTGCCAACTGGCGCGCCGTTATAGGCAAGCCGCGGTTGAGGGTTTTCCACGGCGCTTCGGAATCCACACACAGCGCTGCTATGAGTTTTTCGCTCGTTAGGAAGTCAGAACCTGTCACGTCGAAAGCGGCGTTGACAGATTCGAGCAATTCTTCGGCATTGGATTGTGCAGGCGCGTGGTTGGCGATGGCGTAAAGCGCGGCCTCGCAAGCACGTTGCGGCCATGTGCCTCCGGCCAACTCAGCTACCGAACACAATGCCATCCAAAGCTCTTCACCGCGGTTTTCGAGACCGGGGGGCATCGCCGGATCGCGCTCAAATGCATCTGCCGCAACATCCGCTGCGAAGCGCGCCAACTTCTGCCGAACCACGGCAAAAGCCTCATCCGTTGAACGGTTCGGCTTACGAATGTTGGCAATTTTCTCGTGCGGCAGCTTACGGCGCATTTCGATGCGAACCGACCGGGATGCCAACGTGTCTTCGAGGCCACCGATACCCGCAAACGCTTTTGCGCCCCACGTTGAGAACGTGCGCGGCACATGGTCATCGCCTTCGCATCGCGACGTAACAGCGCTGCGCCGCGAATACGAGGCGTTGAGAATGCCGATCAATTCCTGCTTTTGTGGTGGCAGCGCCCGATCACTTTCGTCGAGAAACAACGTCACTTGTTCTTTGTCCAACAAGCGAAAGAGCACCGCCTCAGTAGTGCTAGAAGCGATGAACGATCGATATGCCATGAGCGACATCACTTCGAGCATGACGGTTTTGCCCGCGCCCATCGTGGGTGCCGTAATCATGGCGAACGGCGCAACTCGCAAGTGCGACATGCACCACGACATCGCGCACCACAGCACTGCCACCACGGCATACGGCTCATCGCAAATGGTAAAGCGCTGCACCAAGCGCAACATGTCATCGAAAAGCGCTGCGGAATCCACCGGCTCCGACCAAAGCTCTGTGCGCTCAAACAACTGGGGTTCTGCGATAGGCGGAGCTTTGGCGGTACGTTTCCGAGCGGCCACCACAGCACGCTTGAGCACTGCAACTTTGACGGCTAAACGTTGCGCCACAGCGTCTGCGACCAACTCAAATTCGACCGGATCAAACGCGGCAAGCCGCTCAATCTCCGCAAGCAGCGCTGCATCAATCGATTCATCCTTGGGCAATGACGCTTGCAGGCGTTCGCGCCGTGCCGCTGGCGATTCAGGTTCGCCGCTCATGGTCGCCACCCCGCTTGCCATGCACTGTTGAGATCGTGGTGGTTGCCCAGTTCTGCAATTTCAATGCGACGGCCACTAATACCGGCTTTGCGCGCACTATCGATGGCCTCAAGTGCCGCGCGCTCGCCCGTGGCATCGCCGTCAACGACAAGCACAAGTTGGCTTTGGTGGTCGCGCATGCGTGCTGCGGCTGCGCTAACGACGTTGGCAAAGTTGCCCGCGCCATTCGCTCCCAACACAACAGCGTCTGACCACGCGACAATGGCGGTAAGCGTGTCAAACATTCCTTCGGCAACGCAGACGCGTTTACCCGGTTGAATATCGGCCAGCTTGCCAACCAAAGTCCCTTGTGTGGTGCAGCCTTTGAGGCCGCGGATTTTAGGGGCATCGTCGCTGCGGACGACGTGCGGCCATTGCAGCTCCGAGGCTACGTGCCGAGGCGTAGCAAGAGATTCAGGAAACCGACGGGTCACCACATTGCACAGCCGGCCCAACGGGTCGAATTGCGGAACACTTGGCCAACCTGGCTTGCTGTAGCGCAGGATGTCCGCACAGTCATGCAGCGAGCTTAGTCCGCGTTGGACGACATAGGCTTCACCTATTGCGCTGCTTGGTGCCAACGATGCCCACACGTGGCCCGCAATGCTCCGGCCTTCGACATCTCGCGCTGCTTGCCGCGCTCGATCGCGAGCTTGCCGTTCGCGTTGTTGTTGCGATGCCTGCATCGCATGCTCGCGCCGCTCACCTTCGGTTAAACCTGCAAGGCCCGCCAATTCAGCGCCGAGACGGAGCACGTCGCGGAAGTTGCGAACGACATCCAACCGGTGGTAGCCGGCCAACATCGAAAGCACGTCGCCACCTGCGGCGCACCGATGGCAATGCCACACCCCCGAAGCATCGTTCGCCGTAACTGCATCATTGCGTGTGCGTTGACCACATGCGGGACAGTCTGCGAATCTCAGTTGGCGACCACGGCACGTGAACGGTATGTGTTGCGCGCTAAGCACCGTTGAGGGCCGCAGCGCCGCGCGAATTTCACGCGCATCGAATTGCCGATTCATGCGGCCTCTTTCGTATCGAGCATGATTAGAACCGCGGCAACGCTTGCGATCAGCTCACGGCGCGAAAGAAACTTCGCCGTGCGGGGGACTCGTGCGCTTTGCGCTTGCGCCAATGGTAATTCGAGCTGTGATGCAGCGTACGACAATGGTATGTGGTGCGTAGGTTGTTGAATCTGGGCCCCGGCAATTGGCGTTGCTGGGCCCTTTGCTTTTGTGCCTGATGACTGACCGCGCCGCATCGTTAAGCAGCCTCCCCGGCCGAAGCCAACGGCCCAGCGCCACGTTTGCGCGCTGCAAGTAGCTCGGCGACTAGCGTGCGAATGGCCGCGGGTGGCTCGCCAGCGATGTAAGCGCGCACAAGTGCGTCGACTTCGTCGGAGGGCCAAACGACGACACGACCGCCGATTTTTACGCCTGGGGTGAACGTCCCGTCGCGAACGTGGCCGTAAACCGTTGTGCGTGCCATGCGAGTTGACGCCAACACCTCCGGTAACCGCAGTAGTTGCCGCGCCGCATGCGGACGGATGTGGGCGATCCGCACAACTTCAGTATTTTGAGCAGCGGTGGTAGTTCGTTGGGGTGCGGGTGCCTTGTCATGAATGTACTTGGACATTCATGATTGATCACATCGAACAACTAAAAGGTCATTTTTGAACCCGGTAACACTTGGGGCAGTTTGTTACCGCTTTCGAATCGTTTTTTGTTTACCTGTTTGCCTCCGACGACGACGCATTCTGAGCGCAGCGACGCTGTAACCAGTCCAGTGTGACACTACGGCTTCTGAAAAACCTGCCTTCATCATGTAGGCGACGACCTGGTCTTTAACTTCCATTGATTGCCGATTTACGAATCGTAGCCAAGAGGCTCTTGGATTTCGTCTCCGAATCGCCATGTCATCATCAAAAGCGTCCTCGTCTGACTTCCATTTTTCCGCGATGGGCGTAAATCCGGTAAGAAAGACCTCAACTGCGCGAGCAGCCGTTACAACGCTCAGGCCGTCGACCTGACATTCTGCTGGGCGATGCGCCATGTATGCGACCAAACGAACTACGCCCCTTATCAAATCGCGATTGGTGCGCCACCGTTCAATCAATCCGTACACATCAAACGCAATTGTCAATCGGCGCTCAAGGTCTTCCTCACTATCGACAGATGCAAGCAGTTTTTCGGCGATCGATTCAAAACCGCAAGCCGATAGCTCTTTGATCGCAGCCATCTTGCTCTTGCGAAAGTCAAACGGTACCCCTCGCTTATACGTGCGAGCATGGGCCACAGCTACTACTTCCCTGGCTTGCTGAATTTTCGCTCGGCTTAC
Source organism: Kofleriaceae bacterium (assembly GCA_043777635.1). GTDB lineage: Bacteria > Myxococcota_A > Polyangia > Haliangiales > Haliangiaceae > JABFXX01. The sequence continues at coordinate 8,675 of JAYWHS010000707.1, forward strand.
GCGCGTTGGAGGAGTCTCTACTACTCGCGATTTTTTCTTCCGTGTTCGCATGACTGCCTTCATGATGCGCGCAACTCGCTCAGGAATGCGGCCCACCGCTGCATCATCTCGTGGCGGGCTTCAATGCGATCAACGCGGTTATAGGTGCCACCAAGATGGCCGGGAATCGTGTGGCCTAGCTGCAATTCGATGACATCGGCAGGAACGCGCAACTCTTGATCGATCAACGTGCGCGCAGAGCTACGAAAGCCATGTGCGGTGTGTTGTGTCTTGCTGTAGCCGAGTCGACGGATCGCCATGTTGAGTGTGTTGCTACTCATCGGCTTGTGGCCCAAGCGCAAACCAAAGATGTAAGCGCCGTTGCCGGTGATGTGCTGGATCTCGCGCAGAATCGCGATGGCCTCATCCGCGAGAGGAACCACCAAATCGCGTTTCTCTTTACGTTCACCTTTGCGGCTGAAGACTTCGCGCCGCCTCCAATCGACATCCTCCCACCGCAAGTTGGCCAACTCAGTTGGCCGCAAGAATACTAACGGTGCAAATCGCAACGCCAAGCGCACTTCGATCGCGCCTTGGTAAGCATCGATTGCCCGCAGTAACGCACCAAAGGCATCAGCCTTGGTAATCGCAGCGTGGTGATGCACAACTTCACGCGGGAACAACCCGCGCAACGGCGGAAACGGATTCAACTCGATTAGGTCGCTAGCGATGGCGAAGTCTGCAATCGCGATGCAGTGCGCAAGTTGGCGGTGTGCTGTGTGAATCTTGCCGCGCGCAATGATGGCATCGAACACAGGTCGAACATTCTTCGCGGTGATCGTAGTGATCGGCATTGCGCCCATCGCAGGAAAGATGAGCCGCTCCAAATCAGTGACGCGTTGCCGGTTGGTTTGCGCTTTGAGCCCCGCGCCGCGGGTTGCCAGCCATTCGCGCGCTACCGCCTCAAACGAGTGTGCGAGCGAAGCGCGTGCCTTTTGCTTTTCCGCAACAGGGTCGGAGCCAAGCGCGCGCTCTCGTCGAACAGCGGCCAAGCGTGTGTTGGCTTCCGCCAACGAGATCTCTGGGTAGGTGCCAAGCGAAACCATCGTTTCTGCGCCACCGGGTCTGCGATAGCGCCACCGCCATCGCTTCGCGCCGCTCGGCTGAACTTCGATGATGAGCCCATCACGACCATACTGGCGATACAGCCGCGGGCCGGGCTTCAACGCATTGACCTCAACCACCGTAAAAGGCTTGCCCTTGGCCCTTACAGGCGGTTTCCAGGCGATTCCTTTGTGGGTATCTTTTGCCACCCGTTTTCCCATACCCACAGAGATACCCACACAGACGCCGGTTGTCACGGCATTTTGCCGCACCACCCTGCACCGCTTGGCACCCGTGTTTCGACCTAAGTCCCTGATTCTTTGGACTTCGTCGACCTACCCCGCACCACTCTGCACACTACGTTTGCTCCGAAGGTAGGGTTCGAACCTACGACCAGGCGGTTAACAGCCGCCTGCTCTACCACTGAGCTACTTCGGAATTGCGCTAGTTTTCGCCGAAGTAC
>JAYWHS010000708.1:0-2976 GCA_043777635.1 Kofleriaceae bacterium
ATCATCAGCGTCACTGTGGAACGGCATCGGCGATGGCAGCGGAGTTTTTTCGTTGCGGTCGCCAGTAAATTCCGACGCTGCGGAGTTGAGCGGAGCAGGGCGTGTGATTTTGGCAGGACGCGATGATTCGATTAAATCAGCGCTACCGGCTTGGGCCACTCGGGTCGGTGCGTCGATGAATCCGCCGGCTGGCCCCATGCGCGTTGGCACTTCGGCGAACGCATCGGCGGTTGGCAAGCCAACGCGGGTCGGTGCATCTATGTAAACTGGCGGTTTGGTTTCCGCTGCGCGAGCCGACCCACTCTTGGCCTTTTCTGACAAAATACGGTCAAGCACGGTTTGGCTGCCGTCGCTGAGGCGATCAAAGCGCACTCCCATGCCAGGTGCAATATTGGGTCGGGTTGGATCGTTTTCACGAGTCCACACCACGGTGCCCTCGCCACCAATGAGTGGCGTAGTGTCTTTGAGTTGAAATTCAAATTTCATCGCGGTACCGACAGCCAGCGGGTCTTTCGTGCGAACGAAAATACCGCCCTTGCTGACGTCAACCGCGTAGCGCTCAATGAATTGTTCAATGGTTTCGCTCTTGAACTTAATCTTGAGCGTGACCGGCGTGCGTTTTTCGGTTCTGGTGTTGCTATCCGCCACGGGAAACTCCAACTACAGGATGCCTCCCCTTCGAAGGCATTGCCGTGTGATGGGTAAATGTAGGATCTTGTGTCGCGCGATGCAACGGAAGTTACGAACACTATTAACAAAAAAGCACCAGCTCGTACCTCAAATCCAAAGTTCGATCACGGTTTTTTCCGGTCCTTTCGGGTGAGGCCGGGAAAAAACCTATGCGTGATCGCGCTTGATTCTCGGTCCTCGCATCATTGTAGTTTCGTACCGCAAAACCTCAGGAACCCTGAACGGACTTCGGATCTGCGGTACTAGGAGTGGCTTGGCTGACTCGCCGTGAGGTCGCAGGCCGTGTAGACTCGCGAGCAATGAGCCGTCCGATCACGCGAGTGCTGGTAGCCAATCGAGGTGAAATTGCAGTGCGCGTTATGCGTACCTGTAGAGAGCAGGGGATATCCACGGTCGCTGTGTACAGCGAACCCGATCGTTTGGCGCTGCATGTGCAGATGGCTGACTTTGCAGTGGCGATTGGTCCGGCAGCGGCCCGCGACAGCTACTTAAACATGGACAAGATTTTCGCTGCTTGCGCTGCAACGAGCGCCGACGCGGTGCATCCGGGCTACGGCTTCCTGTCGGAAAATGAAGATTTTGCCGAACAATGTGCGGCGCGCGGGATCACGTTCATTGGGCCGTCGGCGCACGCGATTCGCTTGATGGGTTCCAAGACTGAAGCGCGTAAAACGGTCATGGCGGCCGGCACCCCGGTGGTGCCAGGTAACAATGGTCCCGAAGGTCATGGCTTTCCCGATCGCGATGTCGCGTTGGCCGCTGCAATAACGATCGGCTTTCCGGTGTTGATCAAAGCCGCTGCGGGTGGTGGCGGCAAAGGCATGCGCTTGGTTGCTGCGCAAGCTGAGTTTGCGGCCGCGTTCGATGGTGCCAAGCGCGAGGCAGGTGCGGCATTTGGCGACGACACCGTGTATATCGAAAAAGCCATCGTGCGCGGACGCCACATCGAGATTCAAGTTTTCGGCGATAGCCATGGCAACATCGTGCATTTGGGTGAACGCGATTGTTCGATTCAGCGACGCCACCAAAAAGTAATTGAAGAAGCGCCTTCGCCAGCGGTCAGTGAAGAATTGCGGGCGCGCATGGGTGTTGCTGCCGTAGCTGCGGCGCGCGCGGTTGACTACGTTGGCGCTGGTACCTGCGAATTTTTGCTTGCCAGCGACGGGGATTTTTACTTTCTCGAAATGAATACCAGGCTGCAGGTTGAGCATCCGGTGACCGAAATGATTTACGGCCTCGATTTAGTGCAGTGGCAACTAGCCGTGGCGCAAGGCCATCCGTTGCCGCTCGACCAAGCGCAACTCAATGCCCGCCGCCGCGGTCACGCCATCGAGTGTCGGGTTTACGCTGAAGATCCGGTGAAATTTCTGCCATCACCAGGAACCATCTCGCTGTTGCGGGTACCTGACGGCCCGTACGTCCGCAATGACTGCGGTTGTTACGAAGGTGCCGAGATCTCCGTGCACTATGATCCGCTCATTTCAAAATTGGTGGTGTGGGGCGAAACTCGGGCCGACGCCGTAGCGCGGATGCGCCGAGCGTTGGATGAATACCAAGTTGGCGGTATCGAGACCAATTTGCCATTTCACCGCCGCTGTGTCCGCCATGTAGATTTTATCGCCGGCGAATTTGATACAGGCTTTATTGGCCGCAACGCCGCATCGTTGGCTCCAACCTTCGACGATGGCGATGTTGAGGCCGCCTTGGTCGCTGCGACCTTGCAACAGGTCGCTGCGGCTGGCGCACCGGTGGTGGCGGCGGTTGCAGTTGCGCAGGTCGGCGCCGCACCTGGGACAGAAATGTCGGCCTGGCGACAATCGTCGCTGCGGTGACGGCATGCGCTGCGTACGTCAAATGATGATTCGTTGTTTTTGAGCGCTGGCATTGCGTTTGCACCCCTTCAAGCGTCAGGTTCACTGTTAGAAATTTTATAGGTAGTCCCCATGAAAAAATTATCGCTCACGCTCATCAGTATTTTGACTGCGACCCTCGCCGCTTGTGGCAGCAGCGGCACGCCCACCGCTTCGGTATGTCCGACCACGCCGGTAACCTACGCTAGCTTCGGCAAGACTTTTTTTGATACCTACTGCACCCGTTGCCACGGTGAATACAAAACCGAAGCTGGGGTCAAGCGTGACCTCGACAGCATTGATCTAGAGGCCGCCAAAGGCCCCAACGCCACCAATGTCAGCATGCCGGAAGGCGGCAGTAAACCTAGCGATGCTGAACGCGAAATGCTCGGTCAGTTTTTGGCTTGCTCCCAGTAGTTTTTTATGTACGTCGGTG
>JAYWHS010000709.1:0-2975 GCA_043777635.1 Kofleriaceae bacterium
GACGCATGCGACTAAATGGGTTGAAATCGCGTTGCGTCGGGTGGTCGTGGCAGGCCGAGTCGAAGGTGTCGCCGGCACCATGGCTGATATCACCGATAAACGTGAGGCCGAAGAAGAGTTACGGATCGCAGCGCAACGTGCGGCTACGGCGCTGTCGACCAAAGATATGTTTTTAGCCAACATGTCGCATGAAATTCGCACGCCGATGAATGCGGTAATCGCGCTGACGGGGCTCTTGCTTGAGACACCCTTGAGTGAAGAACAACGCGACTTTGTTGAAACCATTCGCGCTAGCGGCGATACGTTATTAACGCTGATCAACGAGATTCTTGATTTTTCAAAAGTCGAAAGTGATCATTTTGTTCTCGAAGAAACTGAGTTCAATGTCCGCGATGTGCTCGAAGGTGCGATGGAGTTGGTGGCGACCTCACCTAAAGCGCTGCAACTTGAGTTGATGATGCGCATCGGCGCTGCAGTGCCAAGTGCCGTGGTCGGTGATCCGACCCGGCTGCGCCAGATTCTGGTCAATCTTGCAGCGAATGCCATGAAGTTTACCGCGCGTGGCCATGTCATGGTGTCGATCGATGTCCGTCGCATCGATGCGCAAAGTTGGTTGCGTTTCGAAGTTATCGACACCGGCATCGGTATTCCTCCGGAACGTGCAGATCGTTTATTTCGACCATTTACCCAAGTGGATGCATCGACAACCCGGCAGTTTGGCGGCACCGGGTTAGGCTTGGCGATTTGTCGTCGGCTGGTCACCCGTATGGGCGGCCGAATTGATTTTACCAGCAAAGTTAACGAAGGCTCGACCTTCTTCTTTGAAGTGCCGTTGGTGGTCGGCGATTCGGATGCGGTGATGTCCGCGATTGTGCAACGCCCGGCACTCACGGGGCATAGCGTCAAGGTCTTACATCCATATCGACCATCAAGCGATCACATCAGCAGCATGCTGGCGCGTGCCGGTGCACGGTTGGGCCCACATGGTGTCGAAGCCCAAATTGTCGATGAGTCGTCGCCCGAGTTGGAAAGTCTGCTGTCGCGTTCGATGGTGCCATCGGTATTAATGGTAACCAAAGCGCGCCGTGCGATTTGGCAGCCCGTGGTAGATCGTGCCAAGCAAGCGGGCAGCAGTATCACTGTGATTTCAAAACCGGTGCGTGGCACCCAACTGGTTAATGCGGTGGCGTCATTGTTTGCTGACACAATTCGAATGGACCCATCAGCCGAAATCAGTGGAGTCATTGCATTGCCAGTCGAAAATATGTCAGTTCGCGTATTAGTCGCCGAAGATAACGTGGTCAACCAAAAAGTTGCGACTGCGTTGTTGGGTAAATTTGGCTACAAACCCGACGTCGTGAGCAATGGCCTCGAAGCGCTGATGGCGTTGGAGCGAAAACAATACGACATCGTTTTCCTCGATGTGCAAATGCCCGAAATGGACGGGCTCGAAGCCGCGCGTTGCATTGTTACAACGTTTGAGCAGGCGCGGCGGCCGGTGTTGATTGCGATGACGGCTAACGTGACACCTTTTGACCGCGCGCAATGCATTGCCGCAGGCTGCGAATTGTATGTCGCTAAGCCGGTCAAAGTGAGTGAACTCGAACTTGCCTTGACCGCAGCGCAACGGCTCTTGGCTGAACGCCGATCGGTGGTGGCGGCACCGGTAGCGCCAACATCGTGTTTACGCGAATCAGTGATGGAACCTGGCCCAGAGCTGGTAGCTCCGACGATGTGTTTGCGCGAATTGGTGATGGAAACCGGCCAAGAGCTGGTGGTCCAGATTGTTCAACATTTTGTTGACGACGCATCGCCACGCTTGCGCGACCTAGAGCGGGCCGCTAACAACGCGATGATCGCCGACGCTGGCCGTGCGGCCCATGCGTTGCGCTCGGCTGCGCTCAACCTCGGACTCAACGAGTTGGCTGCCGCCTGTCAAGACATTGAACGTTCGGCGCGACTCGGCACCGACCCAATTGTGATCGGGCGGGTGGCCAAAGTACGTGAGCAGTTGGTCAATGATGTGACGATGCTTCAACGGTATGTCGCAGCCGTAGGCCACGGGACTTCGTAACGACGGCGCTGCGTTGAGCAATGTTTGTGAAGAAGCAACAGCAATCGATTTCGGTTGCTGTTTTTGCTTTCGGGCTAGGTCAATGCTTCGAATCTGAACGAAACAAATTGCAACAGTTGTCTTGGTTTGGGACAGGTCGCGACGGCTCGAAGGCTTCAGCCCGTTGTTTTCGCAGGTTATTTCTGGCCGCTGCTTTGCATTATCACTACCCATGAAGTTAAAACAAGTATTCGCCGGACTACTGCTAACCTCCGTGCCTGCTTCACACGCATACGCCGACGGCACGGCACAGTTGGGGACCTCGCAAGCGCTGCGCGCCGGGACCACGCTGTATGTCGACATTCTTGATCCATCGGTTGAAACGATCCAATGGACCGGCAACGGTATCATTACAATCTACAATCCAAGCAATGCAAGCTTAGGCACGCTGTCGAGCGGCCAGACCAAGACACTCACCGGACAGAGTGCGGGCGCCTATCGCATTACCGTTGCGTCGCTGCAAAGTCGCGGTTCAACCTGGGATGTGACGGTCGCCAACCCAACGACGGCCGGTGGTCGGTTGTATTCCAAAGATTGGGCCTTTGATGCTGGCAGTTTCGCTTCGAGCGCTGGCACCAACGCCAGCTTTTTCGCCATTGTCGACGGTGGTTCTGTTGAGCATAAGCCCGTCATCGAACTCAAGCTCGATGGCTTGGCGGGTTATGTTTACAACATCAACGCCAATCGGCGAGGTGTGAACGGTGTCAACGCTGGCCGTTCGGTGCCGATGAGCGGCAACAGTGTTACCCCTGAGTTTCCTATTTATCTGCGCTTGCCCAGCGTTGCTACCTACACGTACTCGAATGCCGATGTGTTTGGGTTTGCATATGTCGGCGGTACCAGCGTTGATGTGTTCGGCGCA
>JAYWHS010000710.1:0-2975 GCA_043777635.1 Kofleriaceae bacterium
ACGGTAACTTCGCCGGTGGGGTGCAGGTCGTCGCGTTGCACTAACGCAGTATCAACGAACATTTGCATTCGCTCGATGGCGCGTGTGCCCCATTCGTCGTTGCCGACGCGAGTTGCCAAAACCGACCACGCCCCGGCCATGCCCACATGCCACGCCACGTTGGCTGGCGCACCACCGAGTTGATCGCCGGTTGGCAAGCGATCCCACAACACTTCGCCCCACACTACGATCGGGCCATCACTCATACAAGTTCACCGAGTAATTGCGGCGTCAGGTACGCACCGGCCGTCGCTGGTTTGACAAAGTGCGTGACAACTGTCAAGTTAGTGTATAACATACACTTATTCATAGGCCGGAGAAATTCATGACATCCCAGCTCGCGCTGTTAACCGATTTGTACCAGCTCAGTATGGCATGCGGCTACTGGCATACCCAAGTTGCGGACCACGAGGCGGTTTTTCATCTAACTTTTCGCCGGCCGCCGTTCGGTGGGGCCTACGCCGTCGCGGCGGGCTTGGCACAAGCGTTGGAGTATTTGCACGATTTGCGCTTTGAAGAGTCAGATTGTGCATACTTGGCAACGCTGCAAGGCAACGACGGCAAGCCGATGTTTGCGACCGGATTTCTCGATTATTTACGGGAGTTACGCTTCAATTGTACCGTCGATGCTGTGCCCGATGGCCGCGTGGTGTTTCCGCATCAGCCGTTGCTGCGGGTACGCGGTCCGATCATTGCGGCACAACTGGTGGAAACCGCGTTGCTCACCGCAATGAATTTTCACACCTTGATAGCCACCAAAGCTTCGCGCGTGGTGCAAGCCGCACGCGGCGCACCGGTGTTGGAGTTTGGTCTACGTCGAGCCCAAGGGTTTGATGGCGGGTTATCCGCGTCGCGGGCCGCCTACTTGGGCGGTTGCGCTGCAACCTCCAATGTTTTGGCTGGAAAATTGTACGGCATCCCCGTGCGCGGCACCCACGCTCACAGTTGGGTGATGTTTCATGGCGATGAGTTGGCATCGTTTCGGGCCTACGCCGATGCACTGCCAAGCAACTGTACGTTTTTGGTCGATACTTTCGATACGATCGAAGGCGTGCGGCATGCCATTACGGTTGGCAACGAGTTGCGCGCTCGCGGCTATGAACTCGCCGGCATTCGTCTTGATTCAGGCGATTTAGCATATTTATCGCAACAAGCGCGGGCCATGCTCGATGCGGCTGGTTTTCCGCTGGCCAAGGTGGTGGCGTCCAACGATCTCGACGAGCACATCATTGCAAGCCTGATCGAACAAGGTGCGCAAATTGACACCTTTGGGGTCGGCACCAAGCTGGTGACGGCGTTTGACCAACCGGCCTTGGGCGGCGTGTACAAGCTCGGTGCAGTGCGAGGGCCCGGTGAGGACTTGCCTTGGCGTTACGCCATCAAGCTTTCCGAGCAGCCGATTAAAATTTCAAATCCTGGGCAATTAGCCATTCGGCGCTTGTGGCAAGGCGATGCGATGGTGGGTGATATCATTTTCGACCAAGATGCCGGTTGCGGCGACGCGGCGGTTGGGCTCGAAACCGATCGCGCGATGGTCGTGCCGGCGGCAACCCACCACGAGGATATTATGGTGCGGGTTATGACCGATGGCGCACTCACTGCGGCCGCTGCTGATGCGACGAATTTGCTGCAAGCCCGCACCCGCGCAGCGTTGGATCTGCAAGCGTTGTCACCGCGCCATCGACGGTTTGTCAACCCTGAGCCATACTGGGTTGGGCTCGACCAAACGCCCGCCGACACCAAGCGTCGGTTAGTTGCCGAGGCCCGCGCTCACAAAGGAGATTCAACATGAAAGCACCGCTGATCTTTTCCACTGCGGCCTATGACTATCTCGCCAAAGAAATAGCGGAGCAAAGTGGCTGGGACTTGGGCACCGTGGTGCGCAAGAGCTTTCCCGACGGTGAACATTACCAACGCATCGAGACCGCTGCCGCAGATCGCGATGTGGTGTTGGTCGGTGGCACGGTCACCGAGCGCGACACCATGGAATTTTACGATTTGGCTTGCGGCATGGTGGCCGAAGGCGCGTATCGCTTGCGTTTGGTGATTCCATTTTTTGGCTACTCCACCATGGAGCGTGCGGTGCGGCCGGGCGAGATCGTGGCTGCTAAAAATCGTGCGCGCTTGTTATCGTCGATTCCGACGGCGAGTCGAGGCACCCAGGTGTTCATGCTCGACCTACATGTGTCGACCTTGGCGCACTATTTTGAAGGCGGCATTCGGCCGGTCCATGTGTATGGCAAACCCTTGGTAATGGCCGCAGCCCGGCGACTCGGCGGCGACGACTTTGTGTTGGCGTGTACCGACGCTGGCCGTGCCAAATGGGTTGAGTCGCTTGCCAACGATTTAGGCGTCGCTGCTGCGTTTGTGTACAAGCGTCGGACCAGCGGCGATAGCACCGAGATCACCGGCGTGAGCGCGCAAGTTGCAGGCAAACGCGTCATCATCTACGACGACATGATTCGCACAGGTGGTTCATTGATCAACGCAGCGTTGGCGTATCGCGAAGCCGGCGCAGCTTCAATCGACGCCATCGCAACCCATGGCGTGCTACCAGGTGATTCGGCGCTCAAGTTGCGCGCCACCGGCTTGTTTGGCCACATCGTCGTGACCAACAGTCATCCCCGCGCTGTTGCGCTGGCCAACGATTTTGTCCTCGTCGACAGTGTGGCCCCACTGCTAGTCGAACATTTACAGTAACGACGCTCGTCGCATCGAAGGTTAAACCATGAAACTCATTAATGTTGCCGTTGCCTGTCTCAATCAAACGCCGTTGGCATGGGATGAAAATTTCGCGCATATTCAAACCGCACTCGAAAACGCACGCAGCCAAAACGTAACGCTCGTGTGTTTACCCGAGATGGCTATCACCGGCTATGGCTGTGAAGATGCGTTCTTTACCGACGGCTTGCATCGGCAGGCTTTTGAACAACTCG
>JAYWHS010000711.1:0-2973 GCA_043777635.1 Kofleriaceae bacterium
GCGCTCACGGTTTCCCATGGCACTTCAACGATCATCTTTTTTTCAACCGGCGAAACATCTTCAATGCGTACCTGCATGGCGTCCTTGTACCTGCGAATGGGAATGGCGAACCTCCGCAAAACGCGGGGCGTTAGTGATTACCACAATCCGGTGTTACGGAGCCAGGTGAATCCAGCTCCAATCAAAGGTTCCGGCAACACCGCAACCTACTGAAATTAATAACATCTAGCAGTCGCTCGTACGTTGTCGAAGGTTACCAGCGAATACGGTAGCTCGGCTCGGCCCCGATTGGGTTGCCAGGCTCGATCAACGGCACCCCGAACTGCTCCAGTTTGTAGATCAGCTCTTCCATCCATGCGACCGGATCTTCGACGGCAATCAAATGGCCAATTTCGCGGGCTTGCACATCTGCATGTGCATACAAAGCCGCATCGCCCAACATGTTGAGCACCATGCGCTCGAATGACGTGATTTGGAAATCCGTCGGCACGACGCTGTGAGCCAAGCGCACTAACCGCGACGACACCGCCGGCGAAAGGCCAAGTCGAACCAAGGCTGATTGCGCGCCAGCTCCTGACTGAAAACCCAAAGCGGTGCGACTGTTGCTTGGAGCTTCGGTAGTTGAAGGCCGCCGCCGTGGCATCGGCGTTGAACGCACGCCACCGGCACCAGGTGCAACCGACGACGAACTGGCTGATGATGGCCCGTGAAATGGATCGAACGAGCGCACGCTTGGAGCTGGGCCAGAACGCAGCGCCGAAACTGGCATAGCCGAAGGTGCTACCATCGGGGCCACTGCTGTTTGGTGCGGGGGATGCGCGTGAAACGTTTTGGCGCTCGCCGCGATGCGCGCAACCTGTACCGGTTCCATTTCGCGCGACCGTCCAGCCCCTGGCACCATGCGCGGCGATCCTAGCTCCCAATTTCCTGTTGGTTCGCGGTCAAAGGTGCCTTCTTCATCAGCCAAACGTGGCGGATTTCCCTTGGAACCAGCGAGTCGCTTGGCCGCAGCTTCCAGCATTGCTTGAAGTTCTTGGGCTCGACCATCGACCATCGGTGCAACGTGAATGCCCCATGGACCGTTGGGATCAAGCGATGCTGGCCCGATGGCGAGTTCGTGGCCGTGCAAGGTTATGGTGGGCTGCGTCTGATCGCGGCCCGAGGTGTAGGCCCGCATCAGCACCCGCTGCTCAGCCCATTTCTCCGCAACCACCATCACGACGCGAAAGCGCGAGGGCGCGGCATGCGGGCTGCGCAGCCAGTCATCGACGAAACGGATTTTGGCCATCCTGTGCGAAATAGTACACCGACAGCCCGGGAACTGACGAAGGGCGGCACTGCAAAATGGCACTTTTGCCTCGCTTCCGTTATTCTTACGCCATGTTTGGTTTGTCACGACTATTGGCGATGCTGCTGACCGGTGCCATTTGGGCATCAGCCGTGGCAGGCGCGCCGGGATGTGGCAGCACCACCCCCAAGACCCTGAATCGCAAAGACCCCGAATCCAAAAAGCGCATGCGCACTGCGTTGGCCGAGGCCCGCGAATTCGCACGCAACAATGAATACGAACAAGCGAGCAAGAAGTATTCGCGCGCGTATGAACTCGCGGGTGATATCGAAATTCTCAATGAGCATATCGATGTCCTGATCCATGGCGGTGAAGCCGCACTAGCGGAAACCGTGGCCCAAGCCCACACCGATGCGCACCCGAAAGATAGCCGTGGCTGGGCCCTGCTCGCTGACACCCTGTTAGCGCAACAAAAAGCCCGGCCAGCGCTCAAAATCGCCGATCAAATGCTGCGTGAAGATGATGAAGACGCTGGCGCGTATGAAAAACGTGGGCGTGCGCTGTCGATGCTGGGCCGCAATGATGAAGCCCTCGAAGCGTTACGTCGCGCAGTTGCACTCGACGGCGAAAATGTCACCACGCTGCTGGCGCTTGGCGCTGCGCTAGCGAAATCCGGCAACGTCGACGAAGCTGCGCTGCAATTTCGCGCTGCGTACAAGCAAGCGCCTGACAACGCTGAAGTCCTGGTCGCACTCGGGATGGCCGTGCGCGAACAAAAAGATTACGACGAAGCTAAAGGCTACCTCGAAAAAGCTATCAGCATTGATGCCTCGTTGGGTGCCGCGCACTACGAGCTTGGCATTTTATTTAATCGGATGAACGACACCGCCAAGGCCGAAGCCGAGCTGTCCAAAGCGGTGCAATTGATCCCCAACGAATCCCGCGCTTGGTACGTGTACGGCGAAATTTTCCGGTTGCAAGAACGCCCCGAAGAAGCGATCGAAGCGTACCGCAAAGCCGTGAAACTCGACCCACCACACCCCAAAGCCGCAGCAAAATTGGCGTTGTTGCTAATCGAACAAAAAGACTTCGACGGTGCCGAAAAAGTGCTTACGGTTGCGATTCGCAAAGACGGCAAAAATCCAACCAATTATCTAAACTTGGGAATGGTGTTTGCTGCCAAGCGCAAGAATTCACAAGCAATCGAAATGTTTCAAAAGTTTCTTGATCTGGCACCGTCCACCGATATCGATCGAAAACGCGCGAAGGAAGCCATTAATGAACTCAAGCGCCGTTAACCTGCCTTCGCTGCGTCGCCGGGCCGCACTCGGGCTGTTGGCGCTCGCAACCACGGTTGCCACGTCGAGCGGATGTGTTGGCTATTCACGCAGTGCCAAACACTGGGCCTATCTGGGCAACAGCACCTTGATAGCGGCGGGCGGTGGCGCAATGGCGCTGGGCATCCTGACCTACGACACTTCTTGCCCCAGTAATGCTGGCGGCAACAGCAGTACCAATGCGTGCGTCACGCAAGTTGGTCCAGTAAGCGGCATTACCATCGCTGGCGCAGCATTATTGATCGGCGGCATCGTCGGCATCGTGCTTACTGCAACCCGGCCGTTACCACGCAACGCCCAGCGATAACCGCCGGCACCTGCGCCGAACAATTCAATCTTAGGCCTGCC
>JAYWHS010000712.1:0-2966 GCA_043777635.1 Kofleriaceae bacterium
ATGAAAGCTTGGTGCGCGGACAAAGTCTTCGAGCTGCGAAGCGCTTACGTCAAAGCATTCAGCTCAAACTAATCGACACCTTCAACTCCACTTGTCGCGGTCTTCCACTGATCGGTGAGGCCCATCTTGTCAGCCCACTGTTCGATGAATGGCAAGTCAAGCGATCCATGGGAAACCGAGAGAATTCCGCGGATGTCGCGCAAGTGCTTTTGTGAACCACCCTCGCGAAAGTAATCAAGCTTGCGGAGGATGACGTACTCTGGTGGCGCTACGAACATCGAAAAATCACTGAGCATGAGTTCACGTCGGTTTGCCATTGCCCACGCGTGCAGTTCATCAAACGCAATGTAAATGTCAGCCTTAAAACCGCTTGCATGATCAATCAAGTTGCAATGGCCACGTTGACCACGACGAACTTCGAGCGCAAGCACATCCGCGGGTGGGCAGTAATAGTCGGACTCGGGAAACGCGCTGACAAATCGATGAACGTCTTTGCCTGCGAGCGCGACGACAATATCAATGTCGTGGGTCATACGTGGTTCACCGTATGCAATGCCCGCTGTGCTACCAGTGACAAAGTAACGCAAGCCCAATTGATTGAGCGGCGCAATAAACGCTCGATAGATATCAGGTTGCAGCAAGCAGAAAAACTCGCTTCACATGTTCGTGCACTTGTTCGGGTGTCCAGTCCGGGTGACGCGCCCGTTCCGCAGCTTCGCGTAGCGCGCGCGCGGACCAGTACAGCTGTTGGGCCTGCGCCAATCGCTGCTGCGGAGTCATGCGTCGATAGATCTCAAACTGCACGAGACCACGTTAGCATGAAAGCGTGGCACACGGACAAAGTCTCGGAGCTGCGTTCACTACCGTTTCGACCACGCGACCAGCCGGGTCGGAACTGCGCAAGAGAATCGCAAAACAAACCCAGTTCGGATCTTACTAGTGCTCAATGCCGATCTTCTTGTGGTGCAAGCGCTTCCGCTGGCTTTGGGAATTCATAGTCCGACGGCAACTCGAGAAAGCGGCGATCCGGAGCAAAGCTAGGAACATGGCGGAGATCCCAAATAAGATTACTGAAGGTGCGCAGCGGTTTAGTGGAATTTGTGTTGGCCTCGGGCAGGACGTGGCATGCAACTGCGATTGGCGAGTCAAACGTCCAACGCCATGGTTGCCTTGCGACTCCTTTTTGCACCCGAATCACCACGTCGTAACACTGGTAGCATTCCGTAACGAACCCCGTTCTGGATCCTCGGGGATCTCAGTGTGGTGCGTTGGAATACGCACCACGGATCCCGGCACGAAAACCATCTGGGACAAGTTCTCCATAGGATGTATTTGTTGCCTCAATTGGATTCAGTTCGGAAGATGCTGCAAACGCGCCTTTAATAAGGTGCCGATTGGGACTGATCGTATCTTGAACAAACTCCGGCGCTGCGCCGACCATATCGCGGTGGCCGTACGGACCTGCAGGTAATTTCGTTGAAATGTACATTAGCTGTGAAACATCAGAATCCGGTGATGCTTTCATCAGACAATCCAAGTTCGTCAATAGTTGGAATTGAGCTACCAATGCAGACGAAGCTTCGCTATTTGAATGAAGCACGCCGTCACACTTATGCGCTGCTACGCAGAGTCTGTACTCCGCCGTAGTGACTTCATGCTCGTCGAGACGGAAGCTACTCACATTGACGACATGTTCTGTTTCATGCCAGTAAGGAGAACCGTGTCGCGGTGGAACATAGCAAGGAGTTGTGATTCCACATCCAACGATAACGCTGGAAGTTGGCACGTGGATTGTTTGTGGTTTGATCTGCCCGATGCCGGGATATAATCGCGGACCGCATCCAACAGCGGCGAGAAGCAAGAACGTAGCTCGATGCAACTTCATTGTGCATTTTTAGAAGATTTTGGTTGGACGGTGCCTACCGTTGGCTTCGGTTTTGGAAACATCATTGCTCGCAACATTTGTATTTTGCTGTGCATTACCAACCCCGGTCGGGATCCCCGGGCTTTCCCGAAAAAACAAACCTCGGTCGGGCTTTCCCGCCTCAGTGCTTCATGGGCAAGAGCCAGGTAACAAATCTGTCACTGAAGTTTGCACCTTGCCCCAAGTGAAGCTGATCTTGTCGTAACAACCGACCGGAAACATGACAACCGCAAACGGTGAACCAGGAGATAGCCGCACTGCTACTTTTGCGCTGTTCTTCTTTTTTGAGCCGCGTTGGCCAGCCTCAGATGCAGCCGCATTGTTGTCATCGATACCCGAGACGGTCAGCGTAGCTGTGGTGGGTGAAGTCAATCCTTCCAATTTTACAACCAGCACCACGCTGTCTTGAGTAGATTCTTGGGTGTAAGGGACAAATGCCCCAGATTTTTCGTCGACAACAAATGCGCGGACTTGGCCAATGGCCGGTTTGCTAGTGCCTGCGAACGAATTCTGAGTCGTTAACACTGTGACCATGATTGCGAAGAATGCTTGCCAGATTTTCATCCTGAGACCCTACCTGATCACCGAGATGAGCACTAGGCAAACCCCGGTCGGGATTTCTAGGATCTCCACGCTGGGGATTTCCTAATTCCAGACCAAACGTTCTGGCAGCGCTGCCGCTCTGATCCATTTCGCAACCGGCACGCCGCGCAGCTGATCAAAATCGCAAATCAAGCCGTAGTCGTTATCGATCACGATGCGCATTTCGAATGGGATTTGCGCCAAGAATTTCAGAAGCAACGAAACATCGTTCCATTCGACGAACCATGCTTTTTGAAACTTGATCCAATCGAGAATTGCGCAACCGTCTTCTTCGTCATACTCGAGATCAAAATGTACATATTCACCTAATGCAATATAGGAATTAGTTGTCGAAACGAGCCAACGGTCGCCACCGTCGACAAACACCGGGCCAAGCGTTGCAAGCCACTGCAAGGGCACCGCATCGGCTTGTTCAAAAAACAACAACAAACCATTCATC
>JAYWHS010000713.1:0-2966 GCA_043777635.1 Kofleriaceae bacterium
GGGCAGCCCTTTTTGCCGTCGATTTCGACCACGCACAAGCGGCATGAACCAAACGCGTCGAGGGAATCGGTGGCACACAACTTGGGCACAGCAATGCCGGCCTTCATCGCCGCGCGCATGACCGAGGTGCCCGGTGGCACCGCAATCGAGATGCCGTCAATCGCAACCGTTACCGTCGCTGCGCCGGGTTTTTCAGGCGTACCAAAATCGATAATGTCTTTGGTGTACATAGGTTTGCTCGCGCTAACGCTGGAAGTCTTCAGGGAATAAATCGAGGGCGCTTTGTACCGGCAACGGTGTCATGCCGCCCATCGCGCATAATGAACCATCGATCATGGTGCTGCATAGGTCGCGCAACAACACGAGATTCTCGCTGCGGGCTTCGCCGCGCCGAATCCGATCGATGACTTCAACGCCACGCTGAGAACCAATGCGACATGGGGTGCATTTGCCGCAGGATTCGATGGCGCAAAACTCCATCGCATAGCGCGCCATAGCTGCCATATCGACGGTGTCGTCGAACACGACGATGCCACCGTGGCCCAACATGCCGCCGGCCGCAGCAAAGGCTTCGTAGTCCATCGGCGCGTCGAGCGCAGCGCCACTGACATACGGGCCAAGTGGCCCACCGACTTGCACCGCACGCAACGGCCGACCGCTCGCAGTGCCGCCGCCGTAATCGTAGATCAACTGACGCAAGGTGACACCGAAGGCTTTTTCAACCAGGCCGCCATACTTGATATTGCCAGCTAATTGAAACGGCAGCGTGCCGCGCGAGCGCCCCATACCGTAGTTGGCGTAGTAGTCAGCGCCACGCGCCAACACAATCGGCACCGACGCCAAGGTGATGACATTGTTGACCACGGTCGGTTTGCCGAACAAACCTGAAATCGCTGGCAACGGTGGTTTCGCTCGCACGATGCCGCGTTTGCCTTCGAGGCTTTCGAGCATGGCGGTTTCTTCGCCGCAAATATACGAGCCAGCGCCACGGCGAATTTCGATATGAAACCGGCGGCCCGAACCGAGAATATCGTTGCCGATAAAGTTACCAGCGGTGGCCACCACGACGGCGGCGCGCAGCGTGCGCTCGGCATCGGGATATTCTGAGCGAACGTAGATGTAACCGACGCTAGCACCTACCGCCAACGCCGCGATTGTCATGCCTTCGATCAAGACAAACGGATCGCCTTCCATGATCATGCGGTCGGAAAATGTACCGGAGTCGCCTTCGTCGGCGTTGCACACAATATATTTCTGCTCGGCCTCCATCGCTGCGGTAGTTCGCCACTTGATTCCGGCTGGAAATGCAGCACCACCCCGCCCGCGCAAGCCAGAATCAATCAACGTGGTGACAATCGTCGACGGTGCCATGGCCAACGCAGTGCGCAAGCCGGTCCAGCCATCGTGGCGCGCATAGTCATCGAGGCTCAACGGATCGGTGATGCCAACCCGTGCAAAGGTCAGCCGCTCCTGTTGCGCCAAATATGCAATCGCCGATGTAACGCCCAAGCGCAGCGGATGCGCACCGCCTTGCAGAAAATTCGCAGCGTATAGCGAATCAATATCGGCCGGCGTGACCGGCCCATACGCGATGCGCTGGCCTGCCACGTCAACTTCAACCATGGGCTCAAGCCAAAACATGCCACGCGAACCATTGCGCACCAGCTTGACCCGGTTTGCACTCCACGGTGCGGTTGCGATCGCGTTGGCCACCTCGTCGGCACCAACCGATTTTGCCGCTGCATCACACGGTACAAAGACGGTAATCACACTGCACCCCCGGCGGTTTTGAGCAACTGCACCACGCGTTGGGCCGTGACTCGGCCCACCAACGCACCGTTGATCATGGCAGCTGGCGCCAAAGCACAGTTGCCTAAACAGTACACCGCATCGAGGGTTACGCTACCGTCGCTGGTGGTCGCGCCGAGGGTGCATGACAAGCGCTGTTCAACCTCGCCGATCAAAGCCACGGCACCCAATGCTTGGCATGCTTCACCGCGGCACAATTTCACTACGCTACGGCCCGGCGGCGTACTGCGGAAATCATGATAAAAGCTGATCACGCCTTCAACTTCGGCGCGCGATAAGGCAAATGCCGCAGCGAGTAGTTCGGTTGCAAAGCTCGGCACAAAACCTAACCGGTCTTGAATCTCATGCAAGGCTGGCAACAACCCACCTTGGGTTTGACCGTGCAGCGCGACCGCTGCCGTAACAGCCGCAGCTTGCACGGGATCATGCGCTACGGGTGCGATAAAAGGCGCGCCTGCCGAGCGTCCGGATCGACGTTTATCGTCGCTGTCATTGCGTGTTCCCTGTTTCACCGCGCAACTCTACAACGACCCCGCTGGGTTGAATAGCTCGGAAACCGCTGTCAAATTATGCCGCACTGCGCAACGGCAGCGGCGCACACCGCCCCCGTGCAGCCAGCCGACCCATTGATGGCGCCTCGCGCCCGACGGTGCTGCGGCCCGGGTGCTGTGGCACGTTCGCGCGGCATACCAACTCGCGACCGAAGCTGGGACATCACGTCCGAAAACCGGACAATAAAGCCGTTTGCGCAAGAACGCAGTGAGCCGTTTTGGCAACGTGGCAACTGCTGTTGCATTGCGGGCCTGCTCTTCGCATGGCCAGGTGCCACAGTTTGCCAGCTCGGGTGACGTTTTTAAGTTCCTTTTTAGGTTCCCACGTCTGGCGAGCTACGGGTTGTGTATGCAGAACCGCAAGGACTGCTATGCAAATCAAATCGCCTCATACATGTCTGCAACTGAAACCCTCGCGCACCATACTATTGACGTTTGCTTTGTTTGCCGCATCCAGCGCGGTCACGGCTTGCAGCCGCGAAGTGTACTCACCACCGTCACAACTTTTCGCAATGCCAGCGGCGCGTGCGCTGCGCCAAGGTGAAACTACCGCAAGTGCAACTGCCGCTCATCAAGGCACGCTCTTTGACCCATCGCTTAACATCA
>JAYWHS010000714.1:0-2965 GCA_043777635.1 Kofleriaceae bacterium
AATCCGGTAATTAAGATTCAATCGGCCAAGCTGGCCGCCAAGGCTGACATCGCAGTGTTGGTGGACGACAATAAAATATTGCTCGTAGATCTTGTGAAAGGCACCACGAAAGTTTTTGGGCCAAGGCCTAATATTCCAATGACCGGCGCTGACGTTTCGATTTCGGCCACCGGAAAATACATTGCGGTAATCACGGCACCTACGCCCAGTAATTCGCCTTGCGTCCCATTTTCTGAATCTAAAAAATCAACGGACAAGCTATGTAGATTTCAAGCGGACGCAGTCATCACCGAGCTGGCCACGGGCAAAGAAGTGTTTAGGGTGCGCGGCGCTCAGCGTGCGGTGACGTTTTCCGAGATCGATGACGTCTTCGCCTGGGGTTCGACGCAGCAATTGCACTACGTCGATCTGCGCAAGCCGAAGAACTATAGTCCCGACGACAAAACGTTCTTTTTTAAATGGAAAGACGACAATGTCGCCTACCTTGGCAAAGGCGATCACGAGAATTTCGAATTCAACGTGACGACGCAGGCGGTGACCTCGATTGCTGAAAAAGACATTGCAGGTACCGGCTTTGTCCGACCCAAGGCGACGCCGAAGTGGGTAACAGCATTTGCTTTCGGTCGTCCTGGTGGTGGACCACTAGGTTGGAACAGTACGCCGCCGACGCGGTGCGCGCCGACGTTCCGGGTGTGGCGCGCGCCCGTGACGACAGCCAACCCGCCGACCAAAGCGGTGGTGGCCACGTTTCGCCAGCCGTGTGACACCGACGGGGATGGTTGGACCGTCCAAAGTGGCATCGTGGTTGCGCGCCGATATTTTACTGCGACGCTGTACGATGCGGTCAGTCAGACCAAAATGGCAACGCTGCAACCCGCCAAAGTAAGCGAGCGTTATCAGCCCGTGCTAACACGGGTGGTATTGTCGCGCGACGGCGCAACCGCCGCCGTACTATCCTGGGTGCCGCGCATGATCGGCGGCGATTCACCTGACGATCTGACGCCACATTGTCTCAAGCCAACGACATCCAGTATCTTGGATGATCCGTCGTGTTCGCGTGCCTATGCGTTAGATGTGTATGCACTTAACGCTGCCACCGCCACGCATCTGGTCCGTGTCGAGTTGCCGATGGAATCGAGCACCTCGGAGTTTAATGCCACCGGCACGGCGGTTTACGTTGGGCTCGTCGATGGTCGCGTGCTGATCCAGCCGATTGCCGCCGATGCGATCGGCCGTACAGAGCGTCTGCACAGCTCGGCTATTCGCGGCTTCACCTTTTCGCCTGGTGACAAAATGGTGGCAACGCGCGACGAAGAAAACAAAGTGTTGTTGTGGCCGCAGCAGTAAAGATCAACCGGACCACCGCCGCTGTACGTTCTTTAAACCAGCGTGTTGCGCTGCTGGGGTTGGTGTGTTGGGCCACGGAATCCCTGGTATCGTGGCGCGCGAAGTTGCTCAGGCACGATTGAAGGCCGCCTAATGATGCCGATCAGGCATTTGGGATGGCGCTGAAAGAGGTGCCCAACTTGTAGTGGGTGTCAGTGTGCACAAACGGCGCTAGTGCCGATAAAAAATTTGCAATTGGAAATAGCGACAACATGATCATAGCCAAAATAGTTCAATCATCGGACCGACGTCCTCGTGAAGTCCGAAGTTTTATGTTGATCGCAGGTGCGTTGGGCGCTGGCCTGTGCGCGTGCATGTCAAAAAACGACGTCTCGGCGCGGACCGCTACCTCTCCAAAGCGTGCACAGGCTTCAATTGCGCCGTCTTTGGCGGCCGACTTGCATGTACTCGACGCGCCAACGGAGGCCGCGTTGTGCAGCTGGGCAATGCCGCGTGAACCATGTGTTGTTGATGTCAACGACAGCGACTTCCAATGCATGGATACGCCAGGGGATCCTGAATGTGGCATCAACCCACCACTTGCCCAAGGCGCAGCTTATCTCGAGGACCCAGTCGCTCCGTGGCAATCGGCTTCAATCGTCGGCTCTCGCGATGATTCTATTTATGGCGCTATCGATTGCTCGCTGCATATTGAAACGCTAACGCGTTGGTATGCTGTCAGCATGGGGGCCTGCAGTGGCTCGCCGAGTGCTGGTGGGCTTGCGGCGATTACGATTACAGTTGACGAGTTTGCGGTTCGCCAAGTAGTGGCCCACCAAACCCCACAGCTACTTCTGCGCTGGACAACCCATATCCACGGTACCGACGAATTCAATCGATCGTGGATGCTTTGCGGCATCGGGCGAACAGCGAGAGTCTCCTGCGCTTCAGGGAGCAGCGATCAGGTACATCAACACATTTCCTTTCCTTGAAATTCTGCTCATTACGAAGTTGGCCTGCCGAGAATGTCTTGCCAACGCAGGTGCAGACGCAAGAGCTCAAGCGTAAGGCCAAGGCGAAAGCGGAGCGTAAAGCCAAGGCCAAAACTGAGGCTGCGCAGAGCCAAAAGGCAGCGGATGAGATGGCAGATCGTCGGCTGTTTTGGGGCACGCATGAGCAAGCAAGTGCTACATCCGTGATGGTGGCGCGGCGGTGCTTGTGGACTAGTGCAGGTTCCGGTAGTCAGCCGTAGGCTCGGATGTTACGCGCCGTTTTTCTTGCGCATGAACAAGTACACGATGCCGCCGATGATGGCGCAGATCATCAAAATGAACATGATGATCTTGAACGCGCTGTACGGCCGCTCGCCGCTGACTTCGCCGGTGCGGGCGTTGACGGTGACACGAAACACCTTGTTGTTGTATTGAAATGCCGAGAGCCACAGCGGCAACATGATGTGTTTCCACGTTACCTCGCGGTAGTCGACATCTTTCGATCCGATCCGCTGCTCGTCGCCGCCGATGTCGCTGCAGATCTCTTGATTAATCTTGGGCTCCATGCGGACTTTGGCTTCGTCAAAACCTTCGCGCAGTGGCACGCGCTGGCGCTCGGCCATAAAACCGGCGAGATACTTGGCGTT
>JAYWHS010000715.1:0-10098 GCA_043777635.1 Kofleriaceae bacterium
ACATGCTGGGCTGCACGGTTCAGCGGAACCGTCCGATCTTGCGATGATGGCCGACGGCGAAGTCATTGCGACGGCAACGGCGCGCCGCTTGTGCTGCGACGCTGGCGTGGTGGTCGCCCATGTCGATGCGGATGGCGTGCCGCTATCGGTCGGCCGCAAAACTCGCTCAATTTCAGCCGCAATCAAGCGAGCACTAAGGCTACGCGATCGGACGTGCCGTTTTCCGGGTTGCACGCACAGCCGTTACGTCGACGGTCATCACATCAAGCACTGGGCTAACGGTGGCGAAACGGCGCTGTCGAATCTCATGCTGCTGTGTAGTACGCACCATACCTTGCTGCACGAAGGTGGCTGTCGCGTCGAAGCCAAGGGTGCAGATGGTTGGGATTTTTTTGATCATTGCAACCGGCTTATCGAACCACAACCGTATCGCACAACTTCGAACAACACTGGTGCGCGGCATGGCCTCGCAGCGCTGCACGATGCCCATGTTACGCTCGCGATTACGGCCAACACCAACGCATCAAAATGGACTGGTGAACGAATCGACTACGCGCGTTGCATCGATTACTTGGTGTAACGAGCGGCAGTCTGGTACGCGCCTGCGGTATCGGCAAAATCTCGGTCAGCGGTGCAAAGGCAACGCCACGGCGTGGATCGTGCGTTCCGGAGCGTGCGGGCAAATTCCGGTGGCGAGGTCGAATTCCCAATTGTGGCGGCTGCAAATGAGCCGTTCACCTTCGACGTAGCCATCGGCTAAGCGCCCGCCATCGTGGGGGCAGATGTCATCAACGACGAAAAGTCGGCCGCTGGCGCTGCGGACCACGGCAACATCGCGTTTGCCATCGCGTGCTGCTGCGACTGCACCGCAGGCTAGTTGTGGCGCGACCTTGCGCACGGTGGGGCGCGGCGGTGGCGCCAGCGAAAAATCGCGTTCAGCCATGAGTGCTTTGTGCGAAGCCGCTGCGTGCGCGATGGCGCAAGGCGTGATCGGCCAAGACCAATGCCACCATCGCTTCGACGATCGGTACCGCGCGCGGCAACACACATGGGTCGTGGCGGCCACGGCCGGTCAACATGGTGGTGTCGCCGTTGCGATCGATGGTTTCTTGGGCTTGCATAATGGTTGCGGTTGGCTTGAAGGCTACGCGCATGAAAATATGCTCACCATTACTAATGCCGCCGACCACGCCGCCAGCGTGATTGGTCCGGGTGTGCACAACGCCGTCGGCGCCACGAAAGATCGCGTCATTGTGGGCGCTGCCATGCATGCTGGTACCAGCGAAACCTGAGCCGATTTCAAATCCTTTGACGGCTGGGATGCTCAGCATCGCTTTGGCCAGATCGGCGTCGAGCTTGTCGAACACCGGTTCGCCCCAGCCTACCGGCATGCCGCGCACAACCACACAGACTACGCCGCCGATTGAATCGCCAGCCTTGCGGGTGACTTCGATCAGCTCCGTCATCGCGGTGGCCGCGCTGAGATCGGGACAACGCACGGTAGTTGCGTCGACGGTCGTGCGCGCCACAGTGCTTGGATCGACATCGCTGTGCACGTTGCCGACGTCGGCTACCCACGCGACAATTTCAACGCCCAAACGGCGGAGCACCTGCTCGGCGATGGCACCAGCCGCGACTCGACTGACGGTTTCGCGAGCACTGGCACGACCGCCTCCAGAACTGGCGCTAATGCCAAACTTGGCCTGGTATGTGTAATCGGCGTGTGACGGTCGAAACGCTTGGGCTACGGCTTGATAATCACGCGCTTTGGCGTCGAGGTTGCGCACCAACAAACCGATCGGCGTACCGAGGGTCAAGCCATTTTCAACACCGGACAAGATCTCAATTTCGTCCGATTCTTTGCGTTGGCTAACCAACGAACTTTGCCCCGGTCGTCGTCGGTCCAAGGCTTGCTGAATCATCGTGCTGGTCACCGAGAGCCCAGCCGGGCAGCCATCGACAATCGCGCCCAACCCTGCGCCGTGCGACTCGCCAAACGTGGTGAGCCGGAACAATCTGCCGAAGCTGTTGCCCATAACACAACGCTAGCATGGGCATGCGATACGGAGTGCGGCCCGAGCCGGCAATCCCCCATGCAAAGGGCGTGGATCGCGTTGTTCAGATGCGAACAATTAAAGGGCCTAGAGCCCGGCGCTGGGGAGCAAAGTTAGTTACAGTTGGGCCATGGTATTTCCTACGCGCTTTGTCGCGTTGCTGCTTGGTTTGTTGTTGGTGTCGGCCGGCTGTCCGGTTTCAGTTGCACCACAGCCGCCGCCAGTGCAACAGCCGATTGCACCTGTGGTTCAACCGACTCCAGTGCCACCGGCCCGCGCGACGGCTGGAGCAGTTTGCAATCAACCGGCAGATTGCCAGTCTGGGGTCTGCGAAGGTGGTTGCAGTAACGGCCAAGCGACCTGCGTTGACGCAAACCGCGCCTGCACGATGGATATCGCGCAGTATTGTGGTTGCGACGGAGTGACCTTCACGGCGTCGGGTTCATGCCCGCAACGTCAGTTTGCAGCGCGCGGCGCATGCGCTGCTGTGCAATAATTCGGCTGTCACCTTTTAGCCAAACGAGCCCGCTATGGCCCCCTCGGCATTAGAAATTGAAGAACTCATCGAACGCGTTCGTCGTGACCCTGGGTCACAAGCGTTCATCGACTTGACCAACGCATATCTGGCGCTGGGCCGACCTCGGGATGCCGTTGCAGTCGGCAACGTTGGGCTTGCTGCTGCACCTGAATCCGTTGATGGCAGATTTGCTGTGGCGCGTGCTCACGCGGATTTGCATCAGTGGAAAGAAGCTCAAGGCGAGTTGTTGAAAATCGTCAAAGTTGAACGAGGCCATCGCGGCGCGTTTGCTTTGTTGGGCGAAGTTTTGATGCGACGCAACGACTACGAGCGAGCGATGCCAGTGTTGCAGCACGCGCAGAATTTAGACCCGACCAGTCCGAGCGTGTTAGCGCTGCTCAAACGTGCCCGCGCTAATGTACCACTCGATCCGCCGCCACCGATTCCCACTGCAATATCGCCGCGAGGTGAGCCCGAAGCGCCAGCAAGCTACGGTGGTGGTCGGAATCCTGGGTTCAACATTTCATCCAACAATCCGATGCAGGGCGATCCGACGGATTTGTCTGGGCCGCCGCCGATGGCAGCAGCTCGGCCGGTCGCAGTGGCGCCGGTAGCACCTGTGGCGGCACCGCGGCCAGTGCAGCGGCCAGCGCCAGCGGTCGCCGAAGGTGTGCGCCCACGCGTGCTCGCGGTCAAGCAACAAAATGCCGCGCAGGCTTCGTTACGCAACTCGGCGGCGGTAGGCGAAAACTATATTAACGATTTGCTCACCGGTGGCCTGCTTGATGTTGGTGGCGCGCAGGCGCCCGATGTTGCGTATGATCTGCGGCCCGATCGGACTTGGGGCCGTTCAGCACGGCGTGCGTTTATTGTGCTGTTTGCATTGATGTTTGCAAGCATTGGCGGCGGTACGGCTTGGTATTTTTGGGCCAAACAAAAACGCGCCGAAGCCGTTGCCAAGCTGCAAAAAGAGTCTCGCGAGCAAGCCAAGTTCGGCGACTACCTGGGCTTAGAAACTAGCTTAGGTAGCCTCAGCAAAGCACTGAACAAAGACAACGACAACACGTTGACCTTTGCCTACGTCGCTGAAACCGCCGGGCTTGAAGCCTTATTGTATGGCACCGATGTGGGGCGTGTTGACGAAGCTATTCGGGCTGCGCAACGCGGCATTAAATCAGACAAAGATGCCGGCTCGGCCGAGCTCACCATCGGCCGCGCTGCCTACGAGCTGGCGCGTTTAGGTCGCATCGATGCGCCCGACAAAACACTCAACAGCGTCAATGAGTTGCTTGATGTATTCCTTAAAGCCCACGACGATGATTCGGTCCATGCGCGGCAGGCACGCTGGCTGCGGGGCCGAGCGCAATTGGCTGCCGGGCAGCGTAAGAACGCCAAGAATTCGTTCAAACAAGCTGCGGATGGTGACAACGGTATCGCAGTTGCCATGATTGATCTTGGTGACCTGCTCATCGATGATGGCGCGTTTGACCTGGGCATTGCGCAATATGAGAGGGCGCTCAAACTGCGCGACGATCACCCACTAGCGATCGTAGGCCGGGCCCTAGCGCGGGCCGAAGCCCGCGTTGATGTCAGTGCCGCTGTCGATGAAATCAACGTCAGCCTAGACAAACAACTTGGGCCGCGCGTCGCAGCGTATCGTGAGCTGGCAACAGCGTTCGCGCAACTCGCGCAAGAAGATTACCCGCGCGCCTATGAGGCGTTGGCTAAAGCGCAAGGCATCACCGAGCCACGCTTTTTGGCCCGCGTTGCATGGCTTGAACTTTCGCGTGGACATTTGGCAGCCGCCGCAAAAACTCGCGGCGCGATCGCCTGGTATGGCAAAAATAAACCCGAAGATGACCCGCTTGCGCAGTTGGTCGACGCTGGCTTGCTGGTTGCGTCTGGCTTGCCGGCAGCGGCAATTGAAATCACCGACAAACTCGAAGGTGCCCGGGCCAAGGTGCTGCATCTTTACGCGTTGCTTGACTTGGAAGACACCAAGTCGGCGGCCACGGCAGCTACCGACGCTAACGAGCTGCTCAAGAAATCGCCCGACGACAACGAGATCAAAATCTTGCGCGAGCAAGCCATCATGCTTAGTGCGGTAGGCAAACCACGCGACGACGCGAGTGAGGCGCTTGAACGCTTAGCCCGCAAAGTTGCAACCAAGATGGGCCGCTACGCGTTAGGCATGGCCTTGTATCAAAACGGGCTGGCGGCAAACAACAAAGAGTGGCTAGCTGAAGCCAAACAGCAACTGACGTTGTCGCTCAAAGATATCTCTGATGAAGCACCGCATCCGATGGCGTATCGCAGCCATACCGTGTTGGCCGAGTTGTTGATCGCCGAAAACGATCTTGATGGTGCTGGCAAGCAACTCGATGATGGCCTGAAATTGAACTCGGGATATTTTCCGGCGCGCGCTGCTAGTGCGCAGTTAAAATTGCGGCGCGGCGAAGCTGAGTTGGCGTTGTCGCTGATTGAACCGATGGCCAAAGAAGCTCAAGCGGCAACTCCTCGCATCGAGTTGATTTACGTCGAAGCGTTAGTATCTCGCAAAGTTGTATCGCCAGCGGATAAACAACTTGCCACCGAAATTCTGACGCGAATCAAAGACAAAATCGTGCCAGCTTCGGAGGTGTCGCGGGTCGCAGCTTTGATCGATCCCAAGCTGCCAGAAACCTTGAACTTGCCGCCAGCTGAAGCGATTCCTGGCGCTGCACCGCTGCCGACCCCGCATCGCCGACGGCATCGTTAGTAGGTGGGTGCAGTCGCGTACGCTCGCGGTTGGTGGGTGAGTCTGGCGTGATTACTCGTCGGCTGCGAGAGCCGCGCGGCACTGCCAACACCCCCGGTTGTTGCGTCGCCGGCCAGCAGGCCGATGGAAGCGGCGGTTGTGCTGCGACCACGCCCCGCAACCTTAGGCTACGTGACCCTCAAGGCATTGCACATGGACTGCGCAGAAACCTGCCCAACCAGCGCGCGCTTGGCATTGCAACGCGTGCCATCGGTGTATCAAGTAGGGCTCGATTTGGATCACGAAGCCTTGTTCATTTCATACGATCGCAGCGCCGGTGAACCACAAAAAGCAGCGGCACCCATGCTAGCGGCGTTGCGGGCGATCGGTTTTGATCCCTGGTTTAAAACTGAAGGTTGGCCGGCTGAAATCATAGTTGCGGATGTCCCGGTATTGCCGCTGTAACCAGCGCGGCCCGAATTGCCCTCGAGCCAATGTTGATTAGGCGAAATTGGCCAGCTGCGCCGCGATATCAGCGGCGGTTATATCGTCGAGCATGAGCGTTTTTCGGCGTGACGCTAGGCCACTTTTGATCCGCACGGCGTGGGACCTGAGCGCAAACGCTTTGGCCACCGCTTCAATCACCGCTGAATTGGCGGCACCTTCAACCGCTGGTGCGGTGACAAATACTTTGAGCCTGCCATCATGCATGGGGCCGACCCGTGCCCGCGAGGCCCGGGGCATCACCAAAATCTCAAGCAGGACGGTCACCGGGTTGCTTATTTGCTGCCACGCCCGAGCTCTTTGGCTCGATTGGTCGCGGTTTCAACGGCGTTGATCAACGTGGTGCGCAAGCCACCTTGTTCCAGCGTGTGCAGCCCAGCGATAGCCGTGCCACCGGGTGAGGTGACCATGTCTTTGAGTTTGCCGGGATGTTCGTCGGTATCGAGCAATAGTTTGGCTGAGCCCATGACAGTTTGTGCCGCCAGGCGCTGGGCGTTGCGACGCGATAAGCCAACTTTGACGCCCGCATCGGCCAGTGCTTCGAGAATTAGAAAAATATACGCAGGACCCGAACCTGATAACCCGGTTACTGCGTCGAGCTGTGATTCTTCGAGCACAACTGTGATGCCAACGGCATCGAAGATCGCTTTGGCGACGGCCAGATCATCGGCGGTTGCGTTGCGGCCGGGTGATACCGCCGTGGCTGCGGCGCCAACCAGGGCAGGGGTATTGGGCATGGCCCGTACCACCCGAACGCCGTCGCGCAACCCGGCCTCTAGCGTGGCTGTATCAATACCCGCAGCGATCGAAATCACCAACGTTGTGGCGGTGAGGTGGTCGGCGATTTCCCGCACCACGCGGTCCATGATCTGCGGTTTGACGGCGAGCACCAAGACATCTGCGGCCGCTGCAACCACCTGATTGTCGATGGTAGTGCGCACCTGATAGTTGGCCGAGAGTTCGGCGAGTCGTTCGACCCGGGGCCCCGAAACCACCACGTCGTGCGCTGCAACCTGCTTGCCTCCGAGCAGTCCTCGCACCATTGCTTCGGCCATATTGCCAGCGCCGATAAATCCGATGGTTTTTGCAACAAGACTCATGCGGTTACCACTACCACATTCACGTTCGCTACGCGCAGCGCATTATGCGACGACGCGGGTGGCTGCACGCGGTAACCCGAGCACCGTTTCAAGCGCTACCAGTGCGTGGCCGCCTCGTTCGGCTAAAAGTTCAGGGCCGCCGTCGGCCAGATTTTGTTCGATCTGTACTGCATCAAGTACGCCTAAAAACAAAGACCACACTAGCGTTGCGGATACGCCAGGTTGCGCGTCGCGATAGATCCCCGCCGCGTTGCCATCGGCGATGATCGTGGCCAAGTGTTGTTGCAGTTTGCTAAGTAGGGTGGCAGCGGTGGTAGCAACTTCATCGGACAATTGCGCACGCACACTAGGTTGCGCCAGCAAGCGCAAGACTCGTGGTCCTTCAACGTCGCGGCCAGCCCAGCTGAGCAATGCGGTCCAGGCTTTGGGTAGCCGCAAAGCAACCTCGGTTGTACTGTGCAATTGGGTGAACTCAACATCAAACACAGTTAAGGCGTCTTCGATTAATGAAGCGTACAAGTCTTCCTTGGAGCGGAAGTACAGATAGATGGCGCCAACCGAGAGTTGCGACGCTTTGGCAATTTGTTCGATCGACGCCCCGGCGTAACCACGTTCCGCAAACACCGAACGCGCGGCGCTTTGAATGCTGCGACGGCGAGTTTGACGATCGTGGGCTTTACGTTCTAGCGCGCTGGTCATTGTTGCGTGGTAATCGATTGCTGTCGCAAGCGTCAAGTGAAAACAATTCAGTGCTTGGTCGTTACGTAGATTAAGTATTTGTAATAAATTAGCAAATCGCAAAAAATGACGTTGGTTAAATTATGAAACTGATTTCAGGTATTCGGTCATTGTAGCGAACACACTGAACCGTTCGGTTTCATTGAAAACCTCGTGCTGCATACCTGCGAGCCGATGCACCACCGCGTTTGCGGCCCGCTTGGCAATGCGTTCGCTGACGTCCGCATCGGCAATTTTGTCAGCACCACCGATGAGCCAAAGCGTTGAAAGTTTCAGCGTTTCGATGCCTTGATCAACTTGCTGTTGGGCTTGCGCAGCCTCGGTGAACCAGCGCGCGGTGGCTATATCAAAACACAGTCCATCGGCCCGCCTTGCCTGTTGTTTATCGGGGTCAGCTGTTAGTGCAGCGACATCGAGCGGGGCCGGCAGCGTAAGGCCGGGATAGACCACACTGGCGATGCGCCCAAGCAAGCGCTTAATCGGCGAGACGGTGAGTTTGAGCCCCAAAAAGGGTGACGAGATAACCGCTGCATCGGCTTTTGCGCCGCTGACCAACGCAGCGAGTGTGATAAGGCCACCATTGGAATGGCCCACGACCACCAGCGGACCGTTTGCGCACAGCGTCCGACCCTGGGTCTTGGCCGCTTCGAAATCGCTAATGTACGTCGAGAAGCGGTCGATGTAGCCGCGTTGGCCCGGCGACTTGCCGTGACCACGGACATCGTAGGTTTGCACCGCCCATCCAGCGTCCACCAAGACGTTGGCTAGCTCGTGATAGCGCCCACAATGTTCAGCGTAGCCATGCGTGATGACGACGACGCCCCGCGGCGCTGCTGGGCAAAACGCTTCGGCATACAGGTTGCCCGTGGGCGTTGCGATGGTTCCTAAAGTTGGAGCTAACATATGGAAGCATGTAAGCAGATATTGAAGCACGTAGGCGGGTGATCCCGGGATTGACCTATCCACATGCCCGGGGTAGCGTCCGACGCGTTGCGTAATCAAATCGTTACAATTGTGAAACAAGTCGGGGCAAGGTTGTTTGCAGCCTGTGCCGTGGCGTTGCTGATGGCGTGCCCCAATCGTCAGGTCGACACCACCAAGAGCAATACGCGGCTCGACCTGGCCAAAGATTTCGTTAGCAAACATGATTTAGAAAACGCGGAAAATGAAGCCAACCGGGCAATCGCGCTGAACCCGCGCAACGCCGAAGCGTTTCTGGTGCGTGGGTTGGTGTCGCTGGTGCATGCCTCCGACACCCAACGACTGCTCGAAATTGAAGGCTGCCTTACCGGGTTGGACGGTGAAGCCATGACGCGCGATCAAGATCAGTTTCTGGTTAAAGCGGCACGCGATTTTGAAGCCGCGAGCAAGGTAGATCCGGATTACTCAGAAGCCTGGTCGAACCGTGGTGTGGTTGCCAACTTGCAAGAAGATCCCGAGGCCGCTGTGAAGTACCTCGCAAAGGCCTTAGATAATCCGATTCGGCTTATAAATCCAGGTCTTACCAGGGCACACCTGGGCTGGTCATATTTTAAAAAAGGCGATGCTGTAAGTGCTGCGAAGGAGCTACTGACATCAATTCAGTTCCAACCAGGAATGTGCGTCGCCAGTTATCGGCTAGGACGGGTTTACTTCTTACGCGAAGAGTGGGAAAAATCGGCCGAGCTATTTGCCCGGGTGATTGAAGCTGATGAAAACCCAGACCAATCACAACACTGTAACTCTCAAGAAGCGCGGCTTTATCTGATGAAAGTGCGTACCCAACAAGGACTCCTCGATGATGCCAAACAAGCGAAAACCGCTTGTCTGGCTTTGTCGCCAAAAAGCTGCATTGCGGTGCAATGTCGTACAATGGACGTCTCTTCATCAGGTCCTAGCAGCGGGAGCACGACCCCATGAATCCGACAAATCGCATGGGGACTAACCACATTGGGACGAACCAAATGGGCAAAACAACGACGGTACATGCTCGCCGGCCTGAACCGGCGCAAGTCGCAGCGGCAGCGCGAATCAGTTTGGCGCGTTGGCTAGCGGCGGGTCGCCTCAGTAAAAACCTTACGATTGAAGACATTGCCCGCGTGACCAAGATTCCACCTCGGACGCTGGAACGCCTCGAAGCGGGCAGTCATGAAGGCCTGCCTGCCGAAGTTTTTGTAAAAGGTTTTGTTCGTAGTTTTGCTCGCGCAGTCGGACTCGATGAACAAGAAGCACTTCTGCGTTACTCAGCTTGTGGCGTAAACGCGGCTTCCGTTCCAACCGCAGCAGCGCGTGCGTTGGTTGACTCTATGGCCGAGCTGGCACCCATCGCTGCTGCTAAACCAACTCCAACGATGCTCAATCAAGCTGTCAGTCACGCTGTTGGCCCAGCGCTGATTGTGCGCGATGCACCAAGTGTCTTAGGTGAAGTGCCGGCACAAGTAGGATCGACTGCGGAAACTGCGCACGCTG
>JAYWHS010000716.1:0-2950 GCA_043777635.1 Kofleriaceae bacterium
GATGACAACTCGCAAGGTTTCGTCGAAACCAATCGCACCAAGGCCGGGCAACGGGCGCGTTGACAGGGTGGTGCGGCGCGCAACCGCGTGAATCCGCGCCAACAATTCGGCAAATGCAAAAGGTTTGATCAGGTAGTCATCGGCGCCAGCATCGAGGGCGGCGATACGGCTTTCGACCGCATCGCGCGCCGTGAGCACCAATACCGCCGGACCGCGCAGCGTACGTAGTACTTCCATGCCGTCCATATCAGGTAGCCCGAGATCGAGGATCACGACCTCGAACGGCCGCAAGGCATGTAGGGCTATTGCATCGGCACCCGTGTTGGCAACGGTCACTGCGTGGCCATGCTCGAACAAGCCTTGCTGCAACGCTTGCACCAGGGCAACGTTATCTTCGACCAGCAGGATTTGCATCATCGCCACTATAGGATGCCAGCACGTCAGGCGGAGCGAATCTTCTCAAACATTACGTTTGGGTTAATTCGGCGAATCGCAGGGCAAACGGTCGTTGTCGCTACTGACGGCGCAATACGATCGCATGCTCGGCTTTGTGCACCTCGGGTGGCCCGCCCGGTTGGCTGGGATGCTACCCGCGCATCACAATTGTAACGGCAACCAGTGCCGTGGGCCGCATTGCCGACGTATCCTGCGGTATGCGTTGGTGGTTGCTCCTCCTGCTGGCTATCAGTGCATGCGCTGCGCTCATGGCGTTTTTGCGTTGGTACTGGCCCCGCTTCGAGCGTTCGCTCGTTCGCTCCATTTCCGGGCCCACGCACGAATCGAACACTTTGCGCCTGCGCCCGTCGATGGCGCACCGCTCATTGGGCTACCGGTAGTGTTGGTGCATGGCTTTTGGGGCTTCGATCGCATTGGGCCCCGGCGTACTGCGTTGCGATATTTTCGCCGCGCCGCGACCCATCTCGCTGGGTTGGGCGTCTTGGTGTACACTGTGCGGTTGCCCACTGGGCACAGTGTGAAACTGCGGGCGCAACGGCTCGCTGCAATGATCGAGGCCAACATTACCGGCCAGGTCGTGATCATCGGTCACAGTCTCGGCGGTTTGGATGCACGGTACGTCGCCGCCCGTACCTTGGTGGGGGCGCAAGTTGCAGCGGTGATTACCGTTGGTACGCCACATGCGGATATCTTCGACGGTGGCCGGCTGCGCTGGCCGTATCGGCTGGCCCGATTTTTACGATTTCCCGTCGCTGCGGTGTCGTGGTTATCGACCGCAGGTGCAGCGCGGTTCAACCGTGAAGTGCCTGATGTCGCTGGCGTCTATTATGCTTCTGTGATCAGTGCGCGACGGCAGACCGGTGCACTTCGGTCACCGATGTCGCCGATGCTGCGGCCAATGCACTGGTATTTGCAGCGCACTGGCCCCAACGATGGTGTAGTGCCGTTGGAATCGCAGCGCTGGGGCGAGGTCTTGCTCGAATCCGAAGTTGACCATTTAGCGCAAATCGGTTGGGGCCGTGGCTCGCCGGGTTTTGTCGCCCATGACATGTATGCAGCCATTGTTGGCCTCGTCGGTCAACGCTTAGCGACGCGCGCAATCACCACGGCGCCGGTGGTTTCTGCGGATGCTCAGTGACGGCGCAGCACGATCGCGTGCTCGGCTTTAGGCCGCTCACCAAACGCTTTGCGTTCACCAGCGCCGAGCATGGCGCGGTCTTGTGACGCCCAAGCCTCAACAAATAGTTCCGGTGGTAATGCATTGCGCACATCGTCGAGGGCATACGCCGCGCGGCCACCCGCAAACGAATCGCCGATGACAATCGCTGCGCGGGCGCCAGGCGCCAACGCCAAAGCAAAACTTTGCAGGGTTTCGGCCAAGGCTTTGCGCCACTGTTTTTCGCCGTTGATGGCGGTCGAAAATGATCGCCGCGAGCCAATTTCGCCAGCGTCAAATTCGCGATGGCGCAAGCCGAGAAAGTCGAAACGCAACCGTTGGTGTTCCGCGTAATCGTAGGTGCCAGCATATGGTGGCGAGGTCACGATGCCACCGGTGCGGCCAGCCGGAATAAACTCGGTGAGTTGCCGAGCGTCGGCCAAATGCACATCGGGTGGGCCACCCGCGCCACGGCCCGAAGCTTGGCCAAAAGCTTTGTACAGATCGTCGAGCCCAGCCGCCAAAATTTCGCCGCGTTCAGTGAACAAGCGCGCCGGCTGACCGCGGCCAATGTTGCGCGCTACCCACTCGGGATTGGTGTCCGAGGTGCGCGACGAAACCTTGTACAGAATCGACGACAACGGCACCACCAGCACGTCGGCAAGTTCAGGATCGGCCAGGCGGATTTCGTCGATGCGGCCAGCTAAATCTTCGAGTTCGCGGCGCACGTGGGGCGCAAACCATTTACCAATCCGACGATCTCGCGCGTTGGGGTCGAACCCAACTGGTGCGCGTTTGGTGATCGCTGCACCACCGGAGCGGCGGGCTTCTTTGCCAGCCATCAGTGCTTCACCGCCGATGGAGCGGCCAGCTTGGCGCAGCCGGGCGCGCGATCGGCTCGGCACGATCCAGGTTTTGGCGCGTGCTAACAACACCGCGAGTGGGTTGAGGTCGATACCCATGGTGCGCAACCCGGCAGCGCGGGCTTCGACCAACGTGGTCCCCGAGCCACAAAACGGATCCACCAAAATGCTGTCGCGCGGCATCGCATCGGCGACAATTTCGACCAGGACCCGCACGGTTGCTGGGTGCATGCGCGCTGGGTAGCTATGCACTGGGTGGGTCAAGCTGTCGGCTACGACTTCATCGAGGCCAGCTGCCCGCAAGGCAGTAGCCAGGCCTTCTGCAACCCGGCGTTCACCGTCGAGGATAATGCGTCCCGGTGCGCGCGGCATCGAGAGCGCGCGGCGTTGTTTACCGGCCGGCGCAGGGCGCTTGGTGCGCGACGATGGGTGAGACGGCTTACGGTTCTGCATACTCGCGAACCTTACAGGGCCA
>JAYWHS010000717.1:0-10093 GCA_043777635.1 Kofleriaceae bacterium
GTGCGATTTTTATATTTTCACGATTGGCTGAGCTTCGGTTATGTTCGACGCACCAAACTTTATCGACAAGATGAGTACGCTGGCGCGTCGCTACGAAGAAGTATCGGCGCTGCTCGGCCAACCGGAAGTCATCAGCAAACGGGCTGAGTTTACCCGGCTGTCACGCGAGCATGCCGAACTCGGCCCGTTAGTTGCGGCATGGCTGCGCTATCGCAAAGTCACCGATGATTTAGCGCAAGCCAAACAATTGGTAGCCACCGAATCAGATCCCGACATGCGCGATATGGCGCGTGGCGAAGCGCAAGAACTCGAAACTCAACTCGCTCCGATGCAGCATGAAATCAAGCTGCTGTTGCTGCCTAAAGATCCAAGTGATGGCAAAAACGCCATCTTGGAAATTCGCGCTGGTACCGGTGGCGATGAAGCCGCGATTTTCGCCGGCGATTTATACCGAATGTATCTCCGCTATGGTGAACGCCAAGCCTGGAAGTGCGAAACCTTAAGCATGTCGGAAGGCACGGCAGGCGGGTTCAAAGAAGTCATCTTGCTGATCGAAGGCAAAGATGTTTTTTCGAAACTGAAATTTGAATCCGGTGCGCACCGGGTGCAACGGGTGCCAGCCACCGAGACTCAAGGTCGCATTCACACGTCGGCGGCCACCGTCGCGGTGTTGCCCGAAGCTGAAGAAGTTGACGTCAAAATCGACGAAAAAGATCTACAGATCGACACCTATCGATCGAGTGGTGCGGGCGGTCAACACGTCAATACCACCGACTCGGCAGTGCGGATTACCCACTTGCCAACCGGCACCATTGTGGCGTGCCAAGATGAACGTTCACAAATTAAAAACCGCGCCAAAGCAATGAAGGTACTGCGCTCGCGGATTTTAGAAAACGAACTAGCCAAGCAAGCCGCCGCCGAAGCTTCTGCGCGTAAGCAACAGGTTGGCTCCGGTGATCGGTCTGAAAAAATCCGCACCTACAATTATCCGCAAGACCGGGTAACCGACCACCGCATTGGCCTCACCAAACACAACCTGCCATCCATCATGGATGGCCTCGTTAGTGAAATCATCGACGCCCTGGGCGCCCACGCGCAAGCCGAAGCGCTCAAGGCTCAGGCTGGTGCATGATGTCGCGACTGTGCGGCCTGCTCGCGCTCACTATGGTGGCTGGCACGGCGGCTGGCACAGTGGCCGGGTGCCGCACACCACCGGCCTTGCGCAACTGCGGCGATGATGTATCGGGACAATGGCTACTTCCCGGCGAATCGGGGCGCTGGACCTTCCATGACAGCGCAGGCCGTATCGATGGCTTCCCGCTACAACCAGATCAACGCGTCAGCCCTGACGGCGTCATCGGCGCACCGCGCTGGATCGAGTTGATGCGTGATCACGACGTGGTCGCTGGCCGAATGCATCGACGCTACATGCGCCGTGAACAACGCTGTGAAGCCACAGCAAATCTACGGATTCGAGCATGCCACGATCAAGTCATGGAAGTTGAACGCGCCACGCTGCCGTTACCAACCAGTTTGCAACCGTGCATATGGTCGCCACCGCAAAGCAACACCCAGGAGCTGTGGCGACGCGTTAGCCAGTAAGTGCTGGACGTAGTACCCTGTCGTCGGAATGGCTGCTGCATCAAAGAAAAAGGCTGCGCCAGTAGCTGGCGAAAAAAGCCATGAGCACGGCCACGATGACCACGGCCACGATGACCACGGCCACGATGACCACGGCCACGATGACCGCGGCCACGATGACCACGGCCACGATGAGCACGGCCACGGCCATCATGCCCACTTCAGCATCCCGACGCACGGGCGAGTAAATCGAGCGTTTGCCATCGGGGTTGTACTTAACGCTGGCTTCGTCGCGATCGAACTAGTAGCTGGCTTTATCGCCGATTCAACCGCACTACTTGCCGATGCCACGCATAATTTGGGCGACGTCGGCGGCTTGTTGTTAGGTTGGGGCGCAGTGGCACTGGCGTTGCGCCCTGCGACCGATCGGCGGACCTATGGGTTTCGGCGCGCCACCGTTCTTGCGGCGTTCGCAAATGCGCTGTTGATCCTATTTGCAGTTGGCGCGGTCGGCTGGGAAGCGATTTCGCGGTTCCGTGCGCCCGGCTCCATGGATGGCGGACTTGTTGCCATCGTCGCTGCGATTGGTGTTGTCATTAACTTCTCTTCGGCGCGATTGTTTGCAGCAGGAAGCCACCACGACCTCAACCAGCGCGGCGCGTATTTACACTTGCTGGGCGACGCCGCAGTCTCAGCTGGCGTGGTTGTGGCAGGCTTAGTGGTGCGGCAAACCGGCTGGCAGTGGGTCGACCCAGCCAGCAGTTTGCTCATTGCGCTGGTCATCTTGGTTTCCGCGTGGTCGCTGATGCGTGCATCAGTTCTATCGTTGCTCGACGTCGTACCTGCGCATATTGATCCAGCTAAGGTCCGCCTTTATCTAGCGAGCCTGCCCTTGTGCTGCGATGTCCATGACCTGCACATTTGGTCAACCAGCACGACCGAAGTCGCACTCACGGCACATCTGGTGATCGATTGGCCGGCCGTGCCACCAACATTTTTAGCCGAGGTCGGCACCGAGTTAAAAACTCGTTTTGGCATCAGCCACTCAACCTTACAACTTGAGCCGACTATCGCTGGGACAAGGTGTGCGCCATGCGGCACGCAGCCGCAGACATAACACTGCGACGATGAAGTTACTTCGTTACTAATTCGCTGAGCGTCTTGCTCAATTTATCGGCGTCGCCGGACTCGTAGCCTTTGTGAATCGAGCGAATCACGCCTTTGGGATCGATGATGAACGTGCTGGGAAACGTACCCGTGTCATATTGGTCGTCGGTCGCTGATTTGTCTTGCGGCAAATAGACCTTGGTCATGTTCTTGATTTTCAACTTCTTGTTGAACTTCTTACCGTCAGCAACCTTGTTGCTGATGTTGACGGCAATGAACGTGACGGTGTCTTTGAAGGTCGGCGCTAATACATCCCATGCCGGCAGTTCATTTGCGCACGGTTTGCACCAATGCGCGCCAAACGTCATAACCACCCACTTGGCTTTAAAATCTTTAAGATGCACCGCTTTGCCAGCTTCGCTCTGGCCAACGTCAAAATCAGCCGCACGATCGCCCACTTTGATGCCTTCGGCCCGAGCTAGCGACGTGCCATTCGCAGCGAGGCCAGTGACAGTAACAACGACCAAGGAAACAATTCGGCTGCGCATGATGGTGTGACGTCCTTCTAGCGGTGAAAATTCATAACCAGCTTACCGGCGCTCGGCTATCGATTGACAGCGATGTCTTCGTCGATCCAGCGCTCAAGATACGCTTGCATCCGTGGACCTTTGTACTCGTAACCATTGAAGAAAACCGCAGGCGTACCAGTGACGCCGGCAGTGTCGCCTTCGGCTTGATCGGCGGCGATTTTGGTTACCGCTGCGTCGTAGTCAACTGCAAACTTGGCCATGTCCAAGCCAAGCTTCTTGGCATTGTTGAACACGTCGGTTTTGGTGTGAGCTTGATTGGTGAATAGTAGTTGATGCATTTCTTTGAACTTACCCTGTGCGGCCGCAGCCACCGCGGCTTGCGCGGCGAACTTGGAATCCGGGTGGATTTTTTCAAGTGGGAACATCTTGTAATAGACCACCACTTGATTGCCGCGAGTGGTCATCAGCTTTTCGACTTCGGGGAAAAACTGCTGACAAGCTGGGCATCCATAGTCAAAAAACTCAACCAGTTTAACCGGGGCGTCGATTGGCCCAACCGCAAACATCGGATCGAGCGTGAGTTTCACCTGCGCACCGAGTTTGTATTTATTGTCGTACTGCTCACGAATCAGTGGTTCGGTCGCACCGTCGATAATCAGGGCTTGCACATACTTCACTGCAAACGTCGCGCGCTTGCAGGTTTGATCGGTCTGAAATGACGTTCGCAAGCTATGCGCTTTGCCACATGGCGAGGTCAACGAACCGACCAACTTAAAAAACAAGGTTTGTTTTTCAGCGGAGGAACCAGACACATCAATACCGGGCAATGGGCTCATATCTACCGGCGTGTTCGTCGCTGGACTAGTGGCCGAGCCTGCCGAACCAACGCGATCTGCTGCCGTTACTACGTCAGCGGCGGTTTTGTCGTTCTTGGGGTCTTTTTTACAACCAGCCACTGCGGCGCTAGCTACAAAACAAACCGCAAGCAATTTCGTGAAATTCTTCAACAAGGTACGCACATCAGCGTTGTAGTAGATGATCGGCCGAGATTCAAGATCTCGACGATTGACGAAACGACTATCATGCCGAACAATGGCAGCTGAGCACGGACGGTCTGATGCGATAAACGAGGTAAATCTGTCTCCTACAATTACTATCCAGGGATCTGCCTCTGTTCTGGGTGTGCACGCCCGCACGTCGGGAAGCCCAAAGGAATATCGTGGAGCCCACCTACGCTAAGAGTAGGGGATGGCATCACCTCACGGTCGGACGGTTCGTGCTCAACTTTTTTACGCGGCGTAGCCGTTGGAAAGCCAACGAAGTCGTGGCAATACGCAACTCAAATTGCCTGGCCCGCCAGACCGGCCGCTTGATGTTCCCGCGTAGCTACGGAACCAGTTTGTAACCGGCGCCGTACACAGTCAAAATGTGACGTGGGCTCTTTTGATCTTCTTCGAGCTTGCGGCGTAACTTCACGATAAAGTTGTCCACGGTGCGATTGCTCGGTGCAGCCGACATTCCCCAGACCTTCTCAAACAGTTCGTCGCGTGAAACCGTTTCTTCACTGCGTTCGCGCAACAGTTTAAGAATCTCTAGTTCGTAAAACGTTAAGCGCCGCGATACCCGACCCTTGCTAACCGTGTGCTTACGCGGGTTCACGGTCCACGCGCCAATGACAAAGGTCTCATCGGTTGCGGTCATGCGCGATTGCCGACGAAAGATCGCATTGATCCGCGCGATCAGCTCGGCTACCGAGAATGGCTTGGTCACATAATCGTCGGCGCCAGCGTCAAGCCCTCGCACTTTGTCGGATTCTTGGGCCTTGGCGGTCAGCATAATGATCGGGACAATTTCGTTGCGTTGC
Organism: Kofleriaceae bacterium; assembly: GCA_043777635.1. Lineage (GTDB taxonomy): Bacteria > Myxococcota_A > Polyangia > Haliangiales > Haliangiaceae > JABFXX01. The sequence goes on from JAYWHS010000717.1 coordinate 5,083, forward strand.
CGCAACAATTCACAAACCCGATAGCCGTTATCGTCCGGCAACATCAAATCGAGCAAAATGCAGTCTGGGTCCCATTCCATCGCAGCGACCAACCCGGCTGCGCCAGTGCCGCGCGCTTGCACGGCAAAACCTTCAAATTCCAACGCGTCACGTAAGCCACGCACGATATCGGGCTCGTCCTCGATTACCAATATCCGCTTACGCGAACCTCGACCATCTAGGTCGTCGGCATCTTCGACAACGTCAGCGGGTGCATTGTCCGAAGCGTTCATTTGTCGCTGTTTGTACCAAACCTTCGGCATTGTGCTTGCCCGATTTGCCAAAATCCGAACAACCGCCTCCCGGCCCCCGCACGCCCCGCCTCGTATGCACGAAGGAGTCTGGTGTTAAACAAGTGAGGAAGTCCAGATGCATGGCGGAGTGCGAACCGGACCGGAGCATACTCCTGTATGCGAGGACCGGAAGCGCGGGTGAATTCATCGGCAAAGCAGAGCAAGAGGGCATAGCCCTGTTGTAGCCAACGCAGCAGATGGGCTCCGCAACCGTTTAACACCAGACTCCTATGCTACTTCATCGGCTGGCTCGGCCGCGGCCACCGCAGGAATCGAGATCGCAAATGTAGCGCCGTGGCCAGGTTTGCTCGAAACCGTCACTTTGCCGCCGTGCGCACGCGCAATGTGCTGCACCAACGCCAACCCAATGCCCGAGCCACGGATTGGTTTGAGGCGGACCGCTTTCGCCCGATAGAACCGGTCAAAAATGGCAACGTGCTCATCTGGCGCAATGCCGGGGCCAAAGTCGCGTACTTCAAAAATAATTTGGTCACCATCGCGCCGTAGCGCCACATTGAGGCGTTTGCCTTCACTTGCATATTTGATGGCGTTGTCGATCAAGTTGAGCACGGCCAAGGTAAACGCATTGCCGTCGCACCGCACCAACTCAAGGTTGTCTGCAATGGCAACGTCGACGGTCATCTCGGCGTTGGTCAAACGCCGTGCACTGATATCGAGGGCTCGTGACACCACATCGGCAATATCAGTGTTCGCGAATTCATAGCCCCCTTGCCCCCGTTCTATTTTCGAGAAGTCCAGCACGTTGTCGATTAAGCGGCCCAGTCGGACACTTTCGCGCCATATAATCTCGGCATACTCCGTCGCCTGCGCCGGTCCTTTGGTTCGCCCGAGCGCTAGCATCTCGCCGAACATACTGATGATCGACAACGGAGTTTTGAGTTCATGTGAGACGTTGGAGATAAACTCACTCTTGAGATCATTGGCGCGCCGCTCGCGCCGCATCGCTAACGCGAGAAACCCCAGCCCGGTAACGATCACCAACACCGCAATGCCGATCAAGACAAAGTCAACGATACGACGACGGCCACGGGCTTCGGAGGTTGCACCATCTTTTTGCGCGACGCGTAACCGCCACTCATCGACGGTATCGAGAAATGGCAGTTCCACCACGACACCGCTACCTACGTCGAGAAACGGCGCGCCATACACCAAATCGCCATGCGCATCGACGATTTGAAATAACCGGGGCGAGCGAACTGCAAAGGTTTGGGGAAATACCGCGCCCACCAGATGCGCAAGATCGGCTTCAATCACCACGTAATAAAAAACGTTGTCCCAAACTTTGCGGGTAAATGAAAACAAGTAAGGCCGATCGTCCCACGATTTGTATACGTGACCGCGACTGTCAACAGGGTGAGTTGCGAGCGGTAGCACCGGCAACACCTTGGCTTTGAAGAACTCGAGAAAAGCTTTGCCCGCATCGGGCGGCCGCGTACTGTAGTGGCCACCCGGCACGATCTTAAAATCCCGATCGAGCACAAACACGCTTGAAACCGCAGCGCCAGTTGCACCCACAAGTTGCGTCAAGTTAGGTATCGGCTCAAGCCGAATTGCATCGAAGAGTTTCTGATCACTATCGATGATTTGGCTTTCGATGCCGATGACTTTTTCTTCCGCTAACTCACGCGTGGTGTCCGAGATCACTGCACGTTCACGCGTCGCCACTTCGTTGGCAAAACTGTAGCCATAATAGGCAAGGCCCGTGGCCGCCGCTAACACGGCTGCGATCAGCGTGTAGATAACGATGATGCGGCGCACGGTGCGGAATACTATCAAATGCGGGTCGCAGCAACGCCTACTCGTCCGACTCGCCAACCCTGGAGTCCGTACACGCGGCCGGTCACCGCCAAATAAATGGCCGCAGCGCAAGTGGTCCACAACATCCTGGCCACGATGGTTGGACCTATTTTCAAGTATCTAATATTAAACAAGTAATTTTTTGAATACGTCACAAACGTTACGGCGCTATGCAAGATTTGCAGAGTTGGAGAACTGCGCAACGTGAATTCAAGGGGTTACCCTGCGCTTTTGGGCACACCCTCCGGTTGCTGAACGGAACCTATTTATGTTAGGAGCAAATAAGGGTGTAATCCGGAGTACGGATCATGCTTGACAGTTGTTTCATGTAGTTAGGCCAAGGCCCGGGGTAACGGAAGGCATCATCAGATGGACGCCATCTTTGAAGACAGCTCGGAAGAAGTAGGAGCCGAAATTGAGGCTCACTGCCCTTCCCCAAGATGCAAAGCTGACACCACGCACACAATTATCTCAATGTACGAGGACGAGATCCGTCGCGTACAGTGTGTGGTGTGCGGTGAAGTGCATGCATTTCGCAAACCACGCGGTGACGGGCCCGACGACGCCGCCGACACGGTGAAAGCCGCGCCACAGAAGAAAATGACCTGGGAAGATGCGATGGCGCGAGCCACCGAACCAGATCTTGGCAACTGTCGGCCGTACTCGATTCGCGACACCTACGAACTTGGCGATGTTGTGCATCACCCAACGTTTGATGTTGGATTTGTCGTTGAGCTTTTGCCCGATAACAAAGTCGACGTGGTGTTCCGCCAAACCGGGTCACGCATCTTGGTCCACAATCGTGGAGACCTTGCAGCGCGCATGCCTGACATCAGCGAGATTCCGATTCCACGCGAAGCGAAAAAGAAAAAACGCGCCAAGAAACCAGACGCTGCCGAAGTGCCATTGGTGCAACGAACCAAGTCTGAGATGGACAACGCGATGACTAAAGCGCGTGGTGCCGCCCAAGCCCGCGTCGACGCAGCCCAAGAAGCTGCCGATGAGCGGAACAAGCGACTCAAAGCCGAAGCAAAAGCGACCAAGGGCGCTAAGAGCGGTAAGCCGGCACCAGCAGTTGTGGTGCCTGTAGCTCCGGCGGTCAAAGCTATGCCAGCCGCGAATATATTAGCAAAAGGTGTGCCAGCCGCGAAAGCTACGCCAGCCACGCACATCACCAAAGGTGCACCAGCCGCGAAAGCCGCACCAAGCGCGAAAGCTACGCCAGCCGCGCACATCACCAAAGGTGCACCAGCCGCCAAAGGTGCAGCAGCCACGCATACCACCAAAGCTGCGCCAGCCGCCAAAGCTGCTAAGCCAGCTGCTAAAGCCGGCAAGCCAGTCGCCAAAGCTGCCAAGCCAGTCGCCAAAGCTGCCAAGCCAGTTGCTAAAGCTGCCAAGCCGGCCGCTAAAGCTGCCAAGCCAGTTGCTAAAGCTGCAAAGCCGGCTGCTAAAGCTGCCAAGCCGGCCGCTAAAGCCGCAAAGCCTGGAAAAAAGAAGTAACGCTAAAAGCTACCAACGCTACGATTGGTAGATGTTACTTCGAGCGGTCAGCTATCTCGCGATAGTTGACCGTTTTGCATTGTGCCAGTTTCGTTACAGTCCACCGACGCAACGGGGACAAACGAATAGCCAGACGGCGCCGCAGCGCAACGAACCTGCGGCAATAGCGCAGGGTTCGCGCGACTACACGCTGGCGGGACGTTTGCGCGAAGCCAGCATCTCGATCAGATCCATCTTGGTGATGATGCCAATCACGCTGCGATCGTCGCCCAGCACAACGGCGACTTCGCCGCGTTCGAAGATGCGCGGTAGTTCACTTGAACTTGCGTGCATGCCCACGGTGGACACTTTGCGTTCCATTACTTCGGCGACGGTGGTCGAAGCGCTAACACGGCCAGCCACCATGTGATGGAGTAAATCGCTCTCGGTTAGAATCCCGGCGAGCTTGCCGCCATCAAGCACGGGCATTTGCGAAATGCCATGCTCTTTGAACTGCGACGTGGCGTGGCCAACTTTTTCGTTGAGGTCAACGCTTAGTAATTTACGTTGACCGAGTTGACGCATCACATCGCCAATGGTGCCAACTTCCCACTCGGCTTGCAAAAAACCTTGTTGCCGCATCCATTTGTCGTCGGCAAATTTAGACAAGTAGTTACGAATAGAGTCAGCCAACACCACACAGACGCGCTGTCCCGGTTGCATATCACGCGCAACTTGCATGGCGGCCCACGCTGCGGAACCGCATGAACCGCCGCACAGCAAGCCTTCTTGGCGAATGAGCTGACGCGCGACCACAAACGAATCACGGTCGTTTGACTTAACCCAGCGGTCGACCAAGCGGCGGTCGAGCACATCGGGAATAAAGTCATAACCAATGCCTTCGACTTTGTAACTCTTAATCTCGCCTGGTCCAGCGAGGATCGATCCCTCAGGGTCGACGCCGATGATCTTGACGTGCGGCATATGTTTTTTGACAATACGTGCGACGCCCGAAATCGTGCCGCCGGTGCCTGCCGTCATCACGATGGCGTCGAGCTTGCCGCCACACTGTTCCATAATTTCCAAGCCCGTGCCTTCTTCGTGCGCCAAAGGATTAGACGGATTAGAGTACTGATCCAGAATGTGCGAATTAGGGATAATTTCTTTGAGCCGGCGGGCCACGCCAATGTGGCTTTCCGGCGAGTCCCAAGCAGCCTCGGTTGGGGTGCGAATAATTTCCGCACCCAACGCTTCGAGTACCACTTGTTTTTCCTGGCTCATTTTCTCGGGCATCGTGATGAGCACGCGATAACCTCGTACGGCGGCTGCGAGGGCTAAACCAATTCCGGTATTGCCCGACGTCGGCTCAATTAGGGTATCGC
>JAYWHS010000718.1:0-10091 GCA_043777635.1 Kofleriaceae bacterium
TGTCGCCTTTTTCCCTCGAAGATTTGATCGATGCCGCACGCCGCCTCACAGCGGTGCAAGCAGCCCTGGCCAGTCACTCGACCGCGATGCACAAAGACTGGTTGGCAACTCGCGGCCCACTTGAGGTCGGATTTCTGCGCGTGCTTTCAACCTTGATGCCTTCGGCAGCTATTGTGATCGACCGCCAGATTTTGCACTACGTGCCCAATCATCCGGTAGCTCGACGCAATCTCTATGTCGTGGAAGCCAGCCAAGGCGGCGACCGCCGCGCCATTCTCGACGTTATCACCGACGCCCCGATGTACGCGAAACCGCGTATTTCTTTGTGGGGCGAAGAATTCGGCTTGGATAGCTACGGCCAAAAGCTGGCGGTGATGCATCAAGGGGTTGCAGCGAGCTTGGCGCCGGCTAATCCGTATGCCTGCCACAATTATTCGGTAGTACTGGCCGAACAAAACCGGCGCGAAGAAAGCTACCGCTGGGCCGATCGCGCCACAGTAGCGCTGCCGCAATTTGGCGTTGCACAACTCGATTGTGTGCGTCGGTTACGGCAACAAGGCCGGCCAGCGCAAGCGTTTGCCGAAGCACAATTCCGTTGTCGTGAATTAATCGAGCGCGGCGGCAATGGTGCAGTCGAAACTGACGTTATGCACCACGCTGCACTGCTGCTGGCCTTTACGTATTTTGACATTGGCCGCATCGTTGAAGCCATCGAGCTTGCCGATGTCGCACTGGCCCGCATTGCGCTTGATCCAGCCGCTGCAAATGCATTTGGCTGGGCCACCAAACGCGTACAGCATTGGAAAACCGACGCTGGCTTGCTGGCCCGTGCCTATGCCTGGGATGCGTATTACCGAGGTGACCCAGGCCGGGCCGCGCAAGCCATGTTCCGGTCGCGAGTTGGCGACGCCGATGATGCCGCCATGGTGATTAGCTCACTGAGCACATTGGGTCGCGACGAACAAGCCAACCTGGCCAGCCAGCATTTTCACGGCAGCAACGGTGCGCTACTCGGCGATGGCCGCGCTCGTCTTGCGGCCTGTCGCGCGATGATCATCGCTGGGGATTTGAGCGATGCGATGGAACAGCTGCAAATCGTGCAATTGCGCCGCAACGGCAGCCGATTTGAAGCCGAGATCAATCGTTTATTGCGGTTAGCCGCCTGTCGATCAGCGACCGAGTGGGAACGGGTAATTACCCGACGCCTCGACACCGGGGCCCTTGACCTTGGCCGTCGGGCCGCGCGTGATCTGGCGGACTTTGTGCCCCGGCTCGACGCTGCAATCGTCGACAAGGCCCTCGGACCACGTACGCCGATGAACCTAGATCCCGTCTGGCTCGCCGAGTTTGTCGCTGCGATTCCTAATTTATCCAACCCGGAAGCGTTGCTGGCACGCTTGGCCACGCCGTCGGAAATCTCGCTCAAATCCGCCGACGCATTGGCACAAGAATGGTGGAACGTCGTGGTCCCACCAGCTAAAGATCGCGATGGCCACGCCGCCGGTGCACTCGCCGGGCTTGGCATTGGGTTAGCCAATTATTTGGCGTTAAGCATGGGCCCGGCAACGCCAATGAGCGGTGCCTACCGTCATATCGCAACCGAAGCCCTGCAACTTGTTCGTCGGGGCCGCTACCAACTCGACACCCAAGGCATTCGCGCCTTGTTACAACTCATGGAGCGTTTGCACGCCACTTCCGAATGGCTATTTGACACCTGGCTGCTGCGCATTGAACGTAGCTTCGATCTTGAAGCCGAACATGGTGCCTACCTCGACAATCTCACCATCGGCCTGCCGACGGTGCGGCGCATGTTACGCGGAGATGAGCGAGCCGGCTGGGAATTGCGATTTGCCATGGACCTCGGTGCCGATCCATCGAATTTCCCGGCAGCAACCACGTTGTTCGAACGCGCAGCACGCGCCATTGAAGGCGGGCGGGGCTACGCCGCATGGTCAAAATGTGCCCTGGCCGCAGCGCCGGCTGCAACTCACTTGGATATTCACTGGTCAGCAGCCATCGCCAACCCAAGCGACGTCGCGGAACCTTGGCTTGCCGTTGGGATGGGCTTGTTAGATCTTGGCCGTGGCGCCGAAGCCATCGAACCATGCGCGCGTGGCGTCGCAGCGTTACCGCCAGGCGCACCTAACCGCAATGCTTTGCTGGCGCGACTCGAAGCGTCGTGGGACGCCGCCAACATGGAAATTCCATTTGAAGTGGAACAGGCCGAGGCGCTGGGCACGACACTGCTTAACAACCATGAAATTGAGCGAGCGATTCCAACCCTGCGGTGGGTTAACGCACTAGCGCCAGAAACTGCGCTGCACAGCCAACGGTTAGCCTTAGCGTATTGTCAGGCCGGCCGGGCCCGCCATGCATTGCGCGCCTTGGGCCCAGCCCGCCAAGATGCACCAGCAGTGGTGGCGCGGATGTTACTCGATTGCGGCCGTACCACCGAAAGCTTTGCAGTGATGCGGCTCGCTGCGCGCCGGTTTCGCACAGCGGATGCGTGGCTCAACTTCGGGCAACTTGCGTTGCTGGTTGGTCAAAATGCCATTGCGACCGATGCCTGTCGCCAAGCGATCGCACTGGGTGCACGCAATGATCAAACCGTGCTCGCGGTGTATGCGGCAGCGCTTGCGCGTAACGGTGAATGTATTGCTGGTGAGCTTGAAGCGCGCCGGCTGCTAAATCTCGCCACCACGGATCAGACGCGGCAACTAGCAGCGATTGCGCTAGCGCGCTCACTCGCAGGCCAAGGACGATTCGACGAAGCCACCGCAGTCGTGCATCAAGCGAACACCTTGCCCTTGACCGGGGAGTGGGCCACCGATTTGCTTGAAACCAGCGCTGCGATCGAAGCCGGCAAAGCGCTAGGCCCACGAACATCGCCAGATGCAGCGTCGGAAATCAGCGCTGCACGACAAGCGTTTCTCCGGTTAGAACACAGTGAGTTCGAAGCGCTGACCAACGAGCCGAGCAATGCTGACGGCGGAGTCTTTCGCGCCAACCTGGCGGCACTTGAATATCGAGGCAGCAGAGGTAGCCCGGTGGTACCGAGCAAAGCGTTAGATGCCGCGATTGTTGCACTTGCGCGCAGTGAAGGCAGCCTCAACATTGATCTCACGTTGGTACGTATTTCAGCGTTGCGGATTCGCGAAAATGCGTTCATCCAAATTGATCCGCGGCCGCTGCTGGGAACGGCGATCGAACCGACGCAATTCGAACAGTGGTATGCGGAGCGACTACGCCCCCCACGACCTGCGCAACTAGGGTAAGCGGATCTGCGGTACTAGCCGACAAAACCGAATCGAGCTTTCAGTGTCGAGGTCGAGTTGAGGTAGATTGTCGACCGTGTACCGCGCTTTGTATTGGTTGTTGCTTCGCCACGTACCCGCTGAAGCGACCCATCGGGTTTCGTTCGCACTGCTCCGTGCCGCCGCTGCCGTACCGGGCATGCGCAGTGTCTTGCGTGCCCTGTTTGGATTTTCCGCACCCGAACTCGCCGTACACGCGCTTGGCTTAACATTCCCATCACCGGTTGGTTTAGCAGCCGGCTTTGACAAAGACGCCAAAGGCATCGCGGCGCTGCAAACCTTAGGATTTGGATTTATCGAAATTGGCACCGTCACCGCCGAAGGCCAAACCGGCAATCCCAAACCACGCTTGTTCCGCTTAACCCAGGACTTCGCCTTGCTCAATCGCATGGGCTTCAACAACGACGGGGCTCGCGCCGCTGCGGCCCGCTTGGTCACGCGCCCTACAGGCGTCGTCGGTGTCAACATCGGCAAGACCAAGCGCGTCGAAGAAGCCGAGGCGCTAGCCGACTATCGCAGCAGCAGTGAACTATTGGCACCGTACGCAGATTACATGGTGGTCAACGTCAGTTCGCCTAACACCCCGGGCCTGCGCGATTTGCAAGCGATCGACAAATTGCGGCCGTTGTTGATCGAAGTGCGCAGTGCATGTGACCGCGCTTCGCCGCTGCGGCGCGTGCCACTGTTGGTCAAAATTGCACCTGACCTCAACGACGCCGATGTTGACGCTGTGGCCGAGCTTGCCCTTGAACTAAAGCTCGATGGCATCATTGCAACCAACACCACGATCAGCCGTGACGGTTTACGGACCAACGCTGCGCAGGTCAGCGCCTTGGGCGCAGGCGGAATTTCGGGGCGGCCGGTCGCAGCGCGCTCGTTGGTGGTATTGCAGCGGATCCGTGCTCGGGTCGGCACGAAATTATGCATCATTTCCGTCGGTGGCATCGAAACCGGCGATGACGCGTGGGCCCGCATTACCGCTGGCGCAACGTTGGTGCAAGGCTACACCGGCCTGGTGTATGGCGGGCCAGCGTGGGCCAAACGCATCAGCCAGCAGCTCGTGCGCCAGATTCGCACGGCTGGCTTCACGTCGATTGAACAAGCCATCGGCAGCGCGGCGCCACCGGCGAGCAACGCCACGTCCGCAATGTGACCGGAGGGCCAAGGCCGACGCTTTCCTGCTACAGTCGGACCATGGCGATCCGCAAAATTGCACAAATTGGACATCCCGTGCTGCGCCACGTTGCGCGCCACATCAGTCGCGAAGAATTGGCTGCGCCAGCGATGCAACAATTCATCGACGATCTGATTGAAACCATGCACGACGCCGACGGTGCCGGGTTGGCTGCGATTCAGGTCTATGAGCCGATCGCGATTTGTGCGATCGAAGTCCGCAACAATCCACGCTACCCGTACAAGCCGCCGATTCCACTTACCGTGTTGGTCAACCCGGTACTGACCCCCGTCGGCGACGAAATGTACGACAACAACGAAGGCTGCCTAAGCGTGCCCAATCTTCGGGGCATGGTGTCGCGCTACCTTCATGTTCGCGTACAGGCGTGGGATCGCCACGGTACCGCCATTGATGAGGTAGTGCATGGCCTCAAGGCCGGCACCTACCAGCACGAGGTGGATCATTTACTCGGCAAGATCTTCGTGGATCGCGTGACCGATCCCACCACGTTCGCCACCTGGACCGAATTTGATCGACACCACCGTCCTGCATTTGTTGCCCGGATAACTCAGTTGGTGGCCAAAGTCGGATCATAGCGCCGGCCGAACCAGTTATAGTTGCGGCCCATGTGTGCTGCGCCTCGTAATAAACGTAAAACTGCAGCGCCGGTCGCGCCTGCCAAGCGGCCCGTCAGTGCCCGCAGTGCCAAATCCAAAAAAATCGTGCCCAGCGCCGTCGCTGTTGATGCGCCGCATATCAAAGTCAAACGCATTCACCGGCGCGACATCAACCGAGTTTGGGAATTTCTCAAAATCAGCTTTCGCGACGTCAACGCTGAAACCGTGGAATATCAGCGACCGCGCTCGAAGCATCGTTTTGAAGAAATCTACGAAGAAGAAGGCATCGAACAACTGATCTTTGAAGTCGATGGCGACATTGTTGCGTATGCCGAGTGCTCCTATGAAGTCACCGGCTCCGACAACTGGATCAATCCGCGCTACTTTGAAAAGCGCGATATGCGCCCGTTGTTTGTCGACGAGCTGGCGGTGCATCCCAACTACAATGGCCGTGGCGTAGGCTCGTTTGTCCTTGAACAGTTGCACCACCTAGCGCGGGTTAACGGCCTCAATCACCTGGTGCTTGAAGTTGCCGAGAACAACGAACGCGCACTCAGTTGGTACAAAAAACGCGATTTCAAAAAACTCGATGCCGCCATCTTTATGGCATGCAGCGTCGAAACCGAACCCGAATTGTTGCCACCGCGCGCGTTGCCACCAGTGCGCAGCGAAGCTGACAACGAATCCAGCAAGCACGACTGAAACGAACTACACAGCGCCACCGTTACAGCAACATGCCGCCCGCCACTTCGATGCGTTGACCATTGATCCAGCCACCCTGCGGCGACAACAACATCGCCACGGCGCGACCAATATCGTCGGGTAATCCAACGCGGCCAAGTGCAGTTTGCGAGGCTAACGCTTGATTAATTTGCGGATTGTCACGTACTGCACCGCCGCCGAAATCGGTTTCGATCGCACCCGGCGCAAGAGTATTTACCGTGATACTGCGCGCGCCAAGCTCTTGTGCGAGATAGTGCGTGAGTACTTCCACCGCGCCTTTCATACTTGCGTACGCCGCGTACCCCGGAAACGTAAAACGCGTAAGCCCGCTTGAGACGTTGAGGATGCGACCGCCATCATTGAGTATTGGCAGCATTTGTTGCGTGAGAAAGAATGTGCTTTTCAGGTGAACGTTCACCATGTCATCAAATTGAGCTTCGGTCGTGGTCGCGAAACTAGCGTGTAAGCCTGTGCCGGCATTATTAACAAGGTAGTCAATGCGCTCACGGCCCCAGGTCGCAAGGTGGAGACGTACGTTGCTCACAAACTCAGCGTACGAACGTAGGTTCGCGACATTAAGTTGCAGGGCGACGGCGTTGCGACCTTTGGCTTGCACCTGCGCGACAACTTCTTCAGCGGCCTGTGCATCCTTGACGTACGTGATGATCACGTCGACACCGGTGGCCGCGAGGTGCAACGCCATAGATTTGCCGAGGCCACGACTCGCGCCAGTGATGAGTGCGATGGGTGATTGTTGCTGCGATGGTGGGTTTTGCATGGCGTTACACATACGCCGGATGCCGGTGCTGGATAAGCGTGAACATTCCGACACAATGTTCTATAAATGGGAACAAATGATGGACCTAGAGAACGTACGGGTTTTCGTCAAACTTGCGGAGCTGGGCAACTTCACCCGCGCAGGCGAACAACTCGGCATGGCCAAATCACGCGTTTCAGCCCGCTTAACAGCCCTCGAAAATGAGCTGGGCAGCCGCCTGTTACAACGGACGACGCGGGCCGTGCGGATCACGCCGGACGGCGAACGATTTCTGGCGCGCGCCAAACTCTGGCTCGAACAAGCCGACGATTTGTTCGGCATGTTCCAAACAACCAGCACCATTCGCGGCCGGGTCCGGGTTGACTTGCCGATTGCGCTGGCCTGCAATTTCGTGATTCCGCAGCTGCCCGAGTTTTTGGCTCAGCACCCAGGGCTGGAGCTGTTGCTCAGCGCCACCGACCAACGCGTCGATGTCATTCGCGATGGCTTCGACTGCGTGCTGCGAATTGGCACGCTAGCTGATTCTGGCCTCATCGCACGCAAACTCGGCGCATTGGCAATGCTCAACTGCGCAAGCCCGGGCTACCTACGCAAATACGGCATGCCACGCAACGTCGCAGATTTGGACAGGCATCTAGTCATTCATTATTCGCTCACGCTGGGTGGCGACGAAGCATCGTTTGAATATCCGCACAAAAAAGCGTGGGCAAGCAAACCCATGCGCAGCGTTGTCACGGTCAACAATACCGAAACATATCGGACGGCCTGCCTCGCCGGCCTGGGCATCATGCAAGCGCCGCGCATCGGCCTCGAAGCGTTGATCAAAAGTGGTCAATTGGTCGAAGTGTTGGCTGACTTGACCTGCGCACCGATGCCGGTTTCGCTGGTGTACAGCCGCAGCCGTGTGGTGCCGAAACAAGTGCGGGTGGTGATGAACTTCATCGCACAAGCGCTAGCACCGGCGCTCGAATAGCGCTGGCCCAGCCGACAATGTCGCCGCTCAGCTTTGTTGCTGGGTTGCCACGCGAATTTTTTCTACTAACACGTGAAGCGCAGCTAGTTCATCGACGGCAGACCGTGGGTTCCACATCGCGCGGTTGTACAATTCGGTAAGCTCACGCAACGGCGCAAGTATCATCGGTGCGACGGGCACACTCGACGCTGCGACCAACGTCACAAATTCGCGTGGGGTTTGCGCCGGCGCTCGACGCAAATGGTGCCGCGCTAACAACCGCAGCACGTCACTGTAAAGGCGCGTGGCTTCGTGCTGTTGGGCCGTTGGCGTGCGGCGCACTATCTGGCCTGGTACCGGCGCCCGTGCATGTCGGCCCAGCCACCAACGCCGTGCTGCGACGCCCGCGCCCACCAGCATGACGACTGCCAACAACGGCAGCCCAGCGCTGCGTGCAGTCCGCTTAAAAAACTGTGACACGCTGGCGGCTGCACCTTTGAGGCCGCGTCCGACCGAACGAAATAACTCCAATTGCGAGCCAAGATCATAATCGATGACCCATTTGGTCCATTGAAATTTCAAGGTATCGAAAAATCGTCGCATCCGCGCGCGGAGCCCGCCACCACCACGGCCCAGCTCTTCGCCCGCGCCCGACGGTGTCGCGTCAAACGTGACCCAGCCGATCGTCGGGAAATACACTTCGGCCCACGAATGTGCATCGCCAGCGCGCACCGCTAGGTAATTGTCAAAGCCGTTCCACTCGCCGCCCAAAAATCCGTTGACGTTGCGCACTGGAATCCCGGCGGCGCGGGCCAAGACGCTAAACGCGGTCGCAAAATATTCGCAGTGGCCTTTTTTGCGCGTGAACAAGAAAAAATCCACCGCTTCTTGTCGACCCGGTTCGGCCTGCTCGCGGGTGTACGTAAGATTCGCACCTAGCCAATCGACAATCGCTTGCGACTTATCAAAGTTGTTCGAAGCGCCAGCGGTAATTTCGCGGGCCAGCGCGATAGTGCGCGCGGTAATTTCGGGCGGCAACTGCAAATACACATCGTAGCCGGCAGGCAAAGGCCCGGTCGGAGCGAGCCGCAATTGTTCAGCTGGTGGGAGTTCGAGCGTCGACCAAACTGTATACACAATCGTCGAGCCATGATTCAGGCGAATTTCATCATTGTGTTCTTGTGAACTCTCCCAGCGACGCGAACCACCCTGCCAGGTGATGACGCGTGGCATCGAGCCTGCGAACAACACCGAGGAATCGAGTGGATCCAAATATACGGTTTGCTTTACGGCATTTCCCTGCACCGCCGCGATGGCATCAGTATCGAGCGCAGGGCGATCATATAACATTGTACGACGTTGAACTTTGCCATCGTTCTCGTAGGTTGATTTGGTCAACGGCGCAGTTGCCGTCCGCCGCCATTCACCCTTTTTGTACCGATCAAACGAAACGCCACGCCAGTGCACCGGTGCCGCAGCCGGGCTGCCGTATTGCGGGGCGATCTCAACCCGCATCACAACGGTAGGATCATCTTTAATCACACCATGACCGCCGAGCCGCACACCGTCGGAAAAGCCCGCCATCGATCGACCGGTTTGGCCCTTGCCAAAAAAACCAGTACCGACCCGAGGCATGGCAAAAAATGCGATCGCAGCGCCGATGAATACCGTCAGCGAAACCGCACCAGTGCCGAGTAAAAAACGCGTCTCGATAATGCGACGAGAATTCAAGATACGATCGATTTGCGTGCCTTGGCCGCTCGCACTGCCGGGCTTCGCATCGGCGTTTGCGCCTATCGGATGTTTGATCAGTACGTTGCTTTCAATTTCCCGTCGCAAGTGAAACAGAATCAAGGCCCACGTCGAGAAAATAACAAAACCCAAAAAACATAAGCCGTACATAATATCGGCATTGAGCACGGAGCCTGCGACCAGCATCAAAAACGCAAGCAAATACAACTGCTGCCAATCAGCCAAGGCCCGGCGATTGCACGCTTTGGCCACCATCAACCAGATCAGAAACTCAGCCCCAACCCCGAGAAAATCACCGGTGGCGAGCGCGGTGACGACCGAGTACGTCAAAAACAATAACGACGCAGCCGACCACAACAGCGCCACTTTACCCGCCGGGCCTCGCGGCTCGACGAACCACGATGCCGCCAACCCGCCGAGACCCAACATCACAAAAATCGGCGATACGCCGCCACCGGTTGTCATCGCCAGCAAGGCGAAACCGACCATGCCATAGGTCGCCATCTTATGGGCAAATCCAAAACGCATTAGGCTTCGATCACCGTGGTGGCGAATGGCCGATGCAGATTCTCGACCCCGGCCGGCACAACCAACACACTGTCACTGCGATTCGGCACGGCCACCGTGAACGGCGCGTCGAGTGCAACGGCGGGTAGCACAGCCAACGCCCGTGCAATCTTGGCAGCATGAGCGCGGCCCTGCCCCGCCGGTACGTGGCAGCCACGCGCGATCAATTCAACGCTCCAATTGCTTTCGATGTAGCTCGCAGCCAAACTGTGCA
>JAYWHS010000719.1:0-2944 GCA_043777635.1 Kofleriaceae bacterium
ATGCTAATGGAATGTGGCCTTCGCCGGCCAACAGCCCCGAGGTGGCGTCGAGGCCAATCCAGCCTGCGCCCGGAATGTAAGCTTCGACCCACGCGTGTAAATCGACGACATCGTTACTCACGCCACGCGGCGCGTCGGGAATCATGCCTTCATCGGCAAGCTGAATCAGATACCCCGAGGCAAAACGGGCGGCGATGCCACGCTGTCGAAGTGCAGCGATGAGTAACGTGGCCGAGTCGCGGCAACTACCTCGGCCGTGGGCCAGGGTTTCTTCCGGGGTCCAAATTCCGGCTTCGTTACGGATCACGTAGTTGACCCGGGCCGCGATCAACCGATTGCATTCAACTAAAACGTCGACGATATCGCCGGTGCTCGGCAACGTGGCAAAGAATTCTGCGCACAACGGACCGGTGGCATAACTTGGGTGATCGCGCATGAACGGCGCGAGCTCGTCGTGCAACCCGTCGGGATAGGTGAACGGCACGTTGCGCGCACGGTCGTCGACAAAAAAATCGAACGGATTTTTAGGTGAAATATCAACTGTGAGTTCGACCGTGATCGGCAATGCCAGCGGTGCGACATCGCGCGGAAACGTCACGCGTGCGATGTGATTGCCGTGCGGGTCACGCTGCCAATGCAACCGATGTTCAGTTTCGATCACCAATCGATAGCTTTCGATCCTTGCTGCGGCGTGGTCGGCTGGCCGCAAGCGAATGGTATGTGGCCCAAATTTGGTGGGGCCGTCGTAGATATAGCGACTGGTGTGAGTAACAAGGACGCGCACGTTGATACAGGGTAGATCCGATCGGATGTAAAAGGCCAATCCGTGACCGGCAATCCATGCAGCGTTGGTTGTCGCTCGTCGAGCTGCGTGCTCCTATCATCTGATGGAACCGACGCAGGACGAGGTCCGAACAATTTTAGCGAGCAGCCCGCGAGTCGCTGTGCTGGGTATCAATGATGATCCAAGCAAGCCGGCACATTATGTTCCAGCTTATTTGCACCAGGTCGGTCACTCCATTGTTGGCGTCAACCCTAAATTGGCTGGCCAAACTATGTTTGGTGCGCCGGTTTATGCAGATCTCGTGGCGCTGGCCGCAACTGGTAGTGCGGTCGATCTCCTGGATGTGTTTCGCCGCTCGGAGTTACTACCTGGCCATCTTGCCGAGATCATCGCTTTGCGGCCGGCGGTGGTGTGGTTTCAGCAAGGCATTCGTAACGATGCGGTTGCCGCAGCCCTGCGTTCGGCCAGCATTACAGTAGTGCAGGACCGTTGCACCTTGGCAGACCATCGGCAGTTCGGCTTGGCAGCTCCAAAATCAGCTTAAAGAAAATCTTTAACTATTTAAAATTACGAAAGTTTTGTCAGTTTTGAGACGGTTTCCGAGGCTGGGGTCAACGGCTCGCTGGGTGACAACTCCCAGGCTACCCAGGTTGCCATCGCGGCAGCGTAGACCCCACCGGCGTGGCCCAGGTCGCATTGCGCTACAAGCAAGATCAAGCATTTCCACAACGTCGGTTGCCACCACAGCTTGGCCCGCCAGCTGCAATGTATGTTTGCATGCGCGCAACAACTCGATCCAAGCTCTCGATGGCGGCCTATGCG
Source organism: Kofleriaceae bacterium (assembly GCA_043777635.1). Lineage (GTDB taxonomy): Bacteria > Myxococcota_A > Polyangia > Haliangiales > Haliangiaceae > JABFXX01. Next base: position 1,607 of record JAYWHS010000719.1, read on the forward strand.
GTGATCATCCTGAATCTGGTCGATGCCATGTTCACGTTGGTCTATATCCGAGCTGGCATGGCCACCGAAGGTAATCCGCTGATGGGCCAAGCACTTTCGCATAGCCCGCTCGGTTTTATGATTTGTAAACTGGGCTTGGTATCAGGCGGAGTTTTGTTGTTGTGGCGGTTGCGGCATCGCAAGTCGGCGATGACCGGGTTGATCGCCACTTCTGCCGCGTATACTTGCTTGCTCGCCTATCATTTGTCAGCCGTGCCGCACTTGATCGACGTTGCGTCTAGATGAATTCTGCGCCGAGGTAATGCATGATGCGCACATTATGCGGTGCAACCTTGTAGTGTGTGCGTTCCTTGGCAGCGTGGTGTTTCTTAGCGCTGTCGGATTTCCAGTCGAAGCTGCGCTGGCTCAACCCAGTGTCGCGGCTTCGCCCCGTGCGCCTGTGGTGGTCGCTGTCCCGGTTGCCGCACCAGCCGATGCCTCCGAAGCTGATTTTTCCCAGGAACTCGCTGCGTTATTCGCGGTTGGCGCATGCGCCGATGCACCGGTGCCGGCTACAATCGCGGCTGGTGCCGAGCTAATCATCAAGCGGCACTGCGACAAACTGCATCTCACCCAAACCAATTATCGTACCAAGTGGTTGGCCAAAGCCGAGCCCTTCATGCGTGCGCATGTACCAGCGAACGTGCCGCGCATTGTGGTGTATCCGTTTGCCGGCGGCGATTTGTCGACGGCACTCACCGTGTATCCCGACGCCGATGAAATCACCACATTGTCGCTTGAGCCCGCAGGTGATCCGCGCACGATTCTCACGCTCAAAAAACAGGGCCTCAAAGCCGGCTTGCAAGACATCGCCTACGAGCTGGGCTTTTTGTACAATGTGAACTTTTCCAACACGATGAATATGATCGCTGCTATGCGCGGCGGCAAACTGCCAACCCAGTTGGTGTTTGGGCTGTCAGCGTTGTGGATGCATGGGTTTGAGCCGGTTGCGTTGCGATATTTTACGGTGCAAGCCGATGGCAGCTTGCGCTACTTGTCGAAGTCCGACGTGGCCGTAGTTGGCGATCCGGCCAAGCTGAGTGCAGCCAAACGCAATGCGGTATTTGCCAATGTTGAAGTGCAGTTTCGCAAAAAAGGCAGCACCCGCATACAAATATATCGCCACATTCAAGCCAATCTCGACGACGCGCATATCGCAAAGTCGCCTGGGGTGTTCAAGCATCTCGACAACAAACCCAAGATTGCAGCGATGACCAAGGCTGCGAGCTATTTATTGGCCTGGGACTCGTTTAGTAAAGTCCGTGGTTTTTTGCTGGGCCATGCGGTGTGGATGATCTC
>JAYWHS010000720.1:0-10067 GCA_043777635.1 Kofleriaceae bacterium
CCTCGGCAACCACAGCGCAACCAGATACGCTTCAAGCGTAACCGCATGGGACAACGTCTGCAGCGCTACGACCAGCGCCGGATGAGCAGCAATCGCAGCATGAGTCTCGGCTGTTCGTTCGGCCTCACACAGCCACGCCGCCGGCGCCACCGCGTTGGTAAGCGCTTGCACCACCTCAAAATCGGTCGGATCGGTCCGTTCCAAGCATGCCGTGACGTTTGCTGCGATCAAATCCAACCGCTTAACCACTGCGTTGACAGTAGCCTTCAACTTGATTCGGCTAGTAATGCTGGTCCAGTCACCACCACCACCCAAATCGTGGAGGGTCTGAGCCGCCGCGATCAACGCGGCTTTGCTTGGTGGTTCACGCAGTTCGCAATGGCCTTTGCGTGCGCAGCTCAACAGCACATTAAACAAAGCTTCAACCGAACCGCCGTTGGCCAAATAATGCCGCAACATGTCGCGTGACGACGGCTCGCGCGCCAGCTCCTCGCGCAACAACCCATAAAACGCAACTTCGAATGCGGTTTCGTCGGCGATACGCTGCTGCTCAAACAACCGTCCCGCCGTGAAAGCATCCTCCACCAACATGCGTTGGCAAAAACCGTGAATCGTAAAAATAGACGCCTGACCAAAATCGGCACGGGCCGCCGCCAGTTGCGCGCGCACGGTGGGCGTAATGTGCCAGGCCGGACCTGACGCGGGAGCCTCAGGTGCTTGGCTCCGCTCGACGGTGTCGACGATGTTGCGAATCCGTCGGCGTAATTCCGCCGTGGACTTTTCAGTGAACGTGACCAACAAGATCTGACCCAACGTAGCGCCTTGTTCGATGATCAAATCGACCACGCGGTGTTCCAGAAAATAGGTTTTGCCAGTACCGGCGGAGGCTTCCACCACCACCATGCGATGCTCGGCCGCAGGCAACTGTGCTGGCTTGGGATAAAATGATTCGGCCATAGTCGCCGTCGAAGAAGTAGTCACGGTCGGGTCCCAAGCTTGTGATCACCCGTCATCAGCGCGACCAGCGGCGCCAACCGACGTTGCGCGATTTGTGCTGCACCGGCGGCCACCGTGGCACCGCGCCGCAACCCAACATCGTTGGTTACCGGGCCATAACCTAGCGCAGGATCGTGGTTGTCTTGCATGCGCCCACCGGCCCCGCGGCTCGGCTTGCCTGCTAACGCACCGTTGAGCTGATCAAATGGCAACACGTACGCATGGTCTTGGGTAAGCAACTCGGTCAGCATCGCAACGACAAACTCTTGCGCTGCCCCTCGCGGCCATGGTGCGTGCTCAACTTGACATAGGTTGCCCTCGTGGTCGATCACCAAGTGGTGGTGCGTGCGGTGCTCCAACGCATCGCTCTGCTCCGCAACGATGCTCAACATCACGTGATCGATCATGCCGCGCAAATGATCACTGGGTCGGATGCGGCCAGCACGAAACACCACCGAGCCATGCGCTGACAGCAATAATTCAGTGCTACCGATCAATCGAATACGTTCGCGACGCCCAGCGACCATGACCTCCACCGTCGGTGATGGCAACAAATGCGCCGCAGCTTGTTGGCTACGACCGAAGGCATAACGGCGGATGTCCGCAGGTGCGGGCGCCGCGTCCAACGCCTGACGCCACGCTGCCAACATTTTCACATCACGTTGCGTACTAGCTTCTGCGAACACACCCACGGGCGCTTGACCTTCGAGCGCACGCATATGGGCCGACCGTTGATACAAATCCGCAACGCTAATTTCGGGATGGCGCAGGCTCTGCTCCATCACATCGCGTAGCACAATCGCGCGATCAAGATTACTGTCAACAAACGGCTCGTTGATCCGATCTGCAATTTCCGCGTCATCGTCGTCGCGATCATCGCGCATTTCGAGCACGGCTTGAGCCCAGGCCTGCACCGGTGATTCGAAAAATTTACGAAAGGTCGAAATGTGGACGACGCGTTCGGTGATCGTCGACGCACTGTCTATTGCAATGGTACTGGCTTGCTCTGACGAGCCGACCAGCGCGCTCCCACCTTGCGACGTGTGCGCAAACAACCCCAACGCCTGCCGCCACTCCGGTCGGATGGCGAGAATACCGGCAGCCAACGCACTTTCGTCCGGTATAGCTAAGCCCGCAGCGCGAAACTGCGCACGCAGCGTTGCCCGCAATCCATCAGCCCAACGCAACCGTGCATCATTAGCCAGTAATGCCGTGCCCACGTTGCGATCGGATCGAAATCCAAACATCGGCACCTTGATCGACAACCCTGCCAAGGCTTCGGCACTGCTGGCAGCGCCGACATACGGAGCCAACGCATCGCAAAGTTCAAGCAGCACCGTCGACGGACCTAGCCGTTCGCCAGTGGTTTCATCCTGCGCAACGTACGACAACGTGACCGATTGCCCAGCGCACTGCAACGCTTCGAAAAATGCATAACGGTCGCGCTCTTTATTGGAGACATCGCCGCGTTGCACCCGCGTCCGCAGATCCATGGTGGCGGAGCTTTGCCCGGCGGGAAATTCCGCCTCACCCAGCCCCACCACAAAAACATGGCGAAACGGCAACGCGCGCATGGTTGTCAACGGCCCGATCATCACGCCGGAAATCAACAACTCACCGCGATCACCACGCCCTGCGCTAAACCAGCGCTCGATCCACGCCTGCATCTCGACATAATCCAACTCGCGGGTATCGGTATGTAGCTCCGCCAAGCCACGCAGCATCGCGTTTAACGCTTCGATCTCGCGCATCGCTGCGGGCGTCGCCGCAACGACATATGCTGCAACAATGGATTGCAATACCTCGGCCCAACCGGCCAAGCTGCGACGCTGCACGGCCAACCACGTTGCATCGCCAATCAGCGACCGCGCTAACAATGCAAAACTTGCAGCGTCGGCGGTTTCATCACCTTGCAATTCATACGGCGCAAACTCGACACCACTGACTACCAACGGCCCACGACCACTGCGCAACCCGGTGGCAAAATTGCCTAACGCCAAGCGTCGAATGCCGTGGTCCCAATCAAAGACCGGTGCTTCGGCCAAATAGGTGTGTGCATGGTCGCTAGCGTTTCGGCCATGCACAACGCCTAGCCGCTCGGTCCACGCGATCCAATCGCTTGCCACTGCGTTGGGAAAACCGGCGATGACCAGCGGGTGGGTCATCACCCGCAGCATGTCACTGCGAGTAAACCGCGACCCTGGCAACGCCAAAATCGCAAGCAACGCATCGGCTGCGCCACCATTTTTGCCGAGCGGTGCGTCAACCAAATGAAACGGCACGCCACCGGCGCGTTCGAACGCAAACGGCACACCCAGGAAATAGCGCTCTGCGTCGGCGCCAGCCAACAACACCGCAATGTCACTGGCGTGCAGCGACGGATCGTTGCGCAACAGATCGCCAATGGTTGCACCAATGACTTCGAGTTCGCGGCGCCGAGATGGACACGCCAAGATTGCGATATCGGATGTAGCGTCAGCGCCGACACCCGGTTCGATGTCATGTCGCAACACCTGGGTCCAGCTCCGGGCGCGAGTATCAGCCAGCAAATGATGGAGCGGCTGATTCGGCGTCGGCTGCCATTCATCAGCGAACGCATCGACAAAATCACCGTCGGTGGCATCGATCAATGCGCTGATCGTTTGCCGTACCGGACTGCCCCAAAGCGCTAACGGCAAAGGATCGCGTGCGCCGTCGCCAAGATCAGTCGCGGCCTCGGTTGGTGGCGCCGTTGCCGCCCCACGGCTCGCCCGCCGGCCACTCGCATCATCCCAAAATTCGGCACACGGATTCTGCATGTACACCGTGACGTCGGTCTGGGCACCGAGCTCGCGCAACACTTCGAGCTGAGTCGCAGCCAAATACGAAAAACCGAACACCGCCAGCGGCGCTGGCAACACCGGCGTGGCGCCACCGAGGCTGCGTCGCAGCGATGGCAACATTGGCGTTGGCGCAACCGCAACATCATTGCCGGCCGCCCGATGGCCGCGCAGTTGCTGCAAAGCAAAACGATACAAACTACCTTGCCATTGCGCCATCGCTGCCAAGGCAGGATCCAGCGAATCGTCGACGATCCGGGTGTCATTGTCCCACGCCCGCAACCACTGCGGCCGGGTTTGCGCATAGGCCCAAAATACATCAGCTAGACGCTCGGCCAGTTGCACCCGTCGAGCTTGGGTCGCGCTAGCGTTGGCTGCCGCCATATAATCTTGTATCGGTGCCAACGTTGGATCGGCCATGATGCGCGGAGTTGCTAAACACGACGCAATCGCCAAACTCAATTCACGGCGCGACACCGGCATCAGCGCAATCGCTGCACCGCGCTGGCTGCTCACAGGTGCGGCAAACGTGGCGGCGACAAATTGCTCAAAACCAACAAAATCCAGGCCGACTGCGATGCCTCGGGTCTGCGCGATACGCTGCCGCAACCAGTGACCAACCACTCGATTACCGACGACAATTGTACGTTTACTCGCTGCAAATGGCCCAAGGTGCGCGGGCAAGCCGTCGCACAACGCATCGGCCAAACTTGCGATGTTATCGCTGTGCACCACGCGAAGCATGTGCAGGTCGACCTACGCGCCACTCGGAACAAGCAAGTTCACGACGTTCGCTACCATTTCAAACGTTGCCGGTAACCGGCCGACGTTTTCACCATCGAGATCAATCTCAATGCGAGCGCCGCTTTCGATTGGTTCGGCCCGCACCGTGGTGGCGCGGCGTGACGACACTTTGTCCATCGTGAGGTGACTGCCTTTGTACAACCGCCGTCCCGAGGTCACCAAATCGGCGAAGCTCAGGTCACCCATGCAGATCACATCGAACTTGCCGTCGTCGATCTCGGCGTGCGGCGCAATCTGCATGGCACCACCAAAGTACTGACCATTGGCAATCGCGACGGTACTAATCGTAGCTTCGACCGGTGCACTGGTATTGCCGTCGAACACCAACGACACCCGCTGATTTTTGTAACCCAACGTTGCACGCGCTGTCGCCACAAAAAACGACAACCGGCCTAAGCGTTTGCTCGATTGATTGACCATGCGATCAACTTCGCCGGATACACCAAACGAAGCGATGTTGATGAACATGCGCACCGCAGTTGCACCGTCAGCTGTTGTGAATGTCAGCCGGCCAACATCACAACGTTTAACTTTACCGTCGGCAATCACCTTGGCTGCACCTGTAATATCTTGCGGCAGACCTAACGTCCGTCGAAAATCACCGCCGGTGCCGTATGGAATCACGCCAAAATTCGCGTGCGTAGCTTCGGGCAAAAGCTGGCCATCCTCGTCGAAAAAGCCATTGATGGTTTCGTTGATGGTGCCATCCCCGCCAAGCGCAATCACTTGATCGGCGCCGCTGCGCAACGCCTGCCGCGCCAACTCGGTGGCATGACCCGGCGCATTGGTAATCGCTTCATCAAACGGCAATACCCGGCCGATCGTGTCAGCCAGGTCCGACCACTTTTTGCCCGCGGCTCCGCCCGACGAGCGCGGATTCACGATTATCACCGTACGCTTAACAGTCACGCCGCGACTATAGCGGAACCGACTCACAGCGTCGCCGCTCTAGCCGCCCGAATGCATGCGAGATCGTCCGCTGATGCCACAGGTAGTCATCGGGGAGCCGATCGATCGCTGCTACCTGCCGAGCATTGTGAATACATTTTTTGCTAGATGACTAGTGGCCCGCTATGTGTATGATCCAGTATCAGCGGTGACTGTCGCTGCGGTGAAACTTTTTAAGAACTTCGACGAAACGTCAGTGCCATGCGCTATGTGTTGCTAGGAGATATATGAAATCGCTCGAACTATTCACAGGCGCTGGCGGGTTGGCTCTAGGCACACACCTCGCAGGATTCGAACACATTGGATTACTTGAATGGAACCGCGATGCGTGTAAGACCTTGCGATTGAATGCGGCTGCAAACGCACTGCCGCAAATCGATGGTTGGCCTGTTGAAGAAGCAGACATCAAACTCACCGACTTTACCCGGTTCAAAGGGGTCGATTTAGTGGCCGGCGGCGTTCCATGCCAACCGTTTTCAATCGGCGGAAAACATAAGGGAATGGACGACTCGCGAGATATGTTTCCGGACTTTGTTCGCGCTATCCGCACGTTGCAGCCTCGTGCTTTCATTGTTGAAAACGTTAAAGGCTTACTGCGAGATTCATTCCGCAATTATTTCTCCTATATCAATCTGCAACTTACCCATCCAGATATCGTCAGAAAAAGCAAAGAAGCCTGGGAAACTCATCTCAAACGGCTGGAAGATCATCACACTTGTGGCCGAATCAAAGGTCTCAACTACAACGTACTTTTCAGGCTTTTAAATGCCGCCGATTATGGTGTACCGCAAACCCGCGAACGAGTTTTCATTGTGGGGTTTCGTAGCGACACCAACATTGAATGGCACTTCCCCGAACCGACACATGCCGAGGAAGCGCTTGTTCGCACGCAGTTTGTCAGCAATGAATATTGGAGCCGGCATCACCTACGCGTACCCAAAAATCTGAAACGGCCCGGTGCCGCAATGCTCGGTCGAGCTGCATCAGGTTCTTTGCTTCCTTCGCTCCCGTGGCGAACAATTCGCGATGCAATAAGTGATCTTCCGAAACCATCGGAACACCGCGAGAGTTCGATAATTTCCAACCACCGTATCAACCCGGGGGCAAAAGCCTACGTCGGTCATACCGGCAGCTTTATTGATTGGCCTGCAAAAACCTTGAAGGCTGGCGTTCACGGTGTTCCCGGCGGCGAAAACATGATTACCTTTGACAACGGTTCAGTGCGGTACCTTACAGTGCGTGAAGCTGCGCGTGTCCAAACTTTTCCCGACCGATGGCACTTTGAAGGTCCATGGTCCGAAGCGATGAGACAATTAGGCAACGCTGTTCCGGTTGAACTCGCCACCGTAGTTGCCAAGAGCGTTGCGCAAAAACTAAACCCCTCAAACTAAAACGCAGTCACGCCTGCCACGATTTTTCTCAACAAGCGGCACAATACACAATGGGCTCATTCGCCCGAATCTTCGGCATCTGAGTCCGTGAATACGACGTTTGTTGGGGGACTAGCGATAAACGATTTCAGCCGCTGTTTTGCCTCGGCAGAAGTTCGTGATTGTCGTAAATTTTTGGCCCACGCACGCCCGGGATGCAGGGCGTCCCACCACGAAAGAGCCCCCTGTGCACGGCCTGAACCGGGATCATGGTTACCAAAGCCTTCGATACAAAGATTCCAGACCGGCTTGTAGTGTTCGATTAGAAACCGTTCGGCCATAGTGATCCATAGTGGGGTTACCACGAGGTATCGGCATCGAAAGTGACTAATTTCTAAACTTGGCGCATTTTGAATAGACTTAGAGTGTTCCATCAAGCGCGAATAAAGCGGGCGCGCACTAGAGAGCTGTTTTCCACCTTTGCGGCTGCCAGGCGGTACCGCTTTCCCGACGTAGATAGGTTTCGCAGAATCTAGCGATCGAACAGCTTCATAAATTTTTGAGCTGCCTTGATAAAAAATTGCGTAAACCCCAGATCCGGAAAAATCATGATCGAGCGGCAACGCGAACGGCCCACGCACCATCAATTCTTCGACGCAATTTCGAGTGAGATTCGCATAATCGAGCGGATTGTATTCTTTTATGGGCGCGGACACTCGGGGAAGCCTATAGCGCAACGCTAGTCACTACAACAATGGCCCTCTTCGATTCGATGTACGCACGGGCGAGATCGACAATGGTTGTACCTTTGTAACGATCGCGGGCTCGGCGGACGGCCGGACTTAGGGATCGAAGGCATTGGGTGCGTTCGTCGGAGCGTCAAAGCGGGACAAAGAAGTGGCGTGCATCACCCAGTTATCGTTGCGGCAAGCTACCAAACACGAACCCGTCCGGTTCGCGGACTTACGGACTTGCGGACTTGCGGACTTGCGGACTTGCGGTGGTACGTGCGTTCTGCGGATTGTGAAGGCGGGGAACAGCGCATTGCAGTCAACACCTGTTGCGCGGTAGCGTGCGCGCCGAATGACACCCATGATCGACGTTACCGAACTTGCTGCCAAACTTATCAAACTTCAAGCCAGTGCCCGCGGCGACCGCATGGCGCTACCGTTTACCGATGTCACCGAAGTGCACCAAATCACCTGGTGTGAACCCAACGAAAAACAGTTTCGCAAATTTGCTGACCTCGAAGATGTCAAAGCCGAACTGGGCAATTGGTTGCCCATCGGCAAAGTAGATGATCAATGTTTGATGGTGGCCCGTGCCGCACCGCATCGCGTTGCCGTATTCATGGAAGACTTCTGGGCAGTATCCGACGACGTGCAAACATTTTTCAGCACCGAGGTGCTAGCCAAAGATGAAAAGTCTGCCGGCCAGAAACTTGAACGCGCCCTCGACCAAGCTGAGAAGAAACTCGAAAAAGAAAAACCAGCCGAAGCTTTGCCCATCCTGATCGAAGCGCTGCGTACCTACAGCAAAGCGCCTGACCCAGATCGTGATCAAACCTCGAATCTCGAAGAACTCATTGCCAACACCTGGCACTGTTTAGGCTACGCCGCCCATGAAGCTGGCGACGAGGATTTGTCGTTCAAAGCGTATACCCACGCGTATGCCTGGGGCAATTTGGTTTCAGCCGCCAACATTTTGCTCATTCACCTCGATGCCAAGCGCTATCAACAAGCCATCGATGGCGCCAAAGCCTTGCTCAAAGAATTTTCACGCAAGATTCCGATCGACGAAGAATCCAGTATTCGCAGCCGCCTGATCCTTGGCCTGTTACACCTCGGCAAAGCCAAAGATGTGGAAGCGGTGTTGACCGACTATGTTGGCAAGTCCGACAAAACCGAACGCAAAGATCTGCTGCGTGCGTTGACGGAAGACCTACCTGAGCACGGCTTCGCAGCGCATCTTGAGCTTGCGAAAAAGCTATTGAAGTAGTCGACTAGTAGTTTGGTGCCGCAACTGTGCTCGCGGTCTTCGGCGCCACCGTAGCGGCCGTTGCAGGCACCTTTGCCGCAGTGCAGCGCATTGGGTGCGGCAACGCATCGGCCGCAAATTGTAACTCGGCGGCTAAATCTGCATCTTTCGGCACCGCCGCGAGCAGTGCCACCCGCGCGGCCTCGGTATCGTGCTTCGACAACCACAAGTTCACAGCGTTGGCATACGCCACCCGGCGGTTGTAAATGACCATCGAATCATGGGCCTGTGTGCTGTGCGCCAGCGCATCGGCTCCCGCCATGTACTGCGTCGCTGCACCTGCTAGGTCGTTCGCGGTGTGCGCGGTCTGCGCCGCACCGAAGAATTTCGACGCACCGGCATCCATGCCATCGCCACTCACCATTAGCATCCCGCACATGGCGTACACCATGTCGGCCTCAACAAGAACCGGTTCAAGTGGCGCCGACTCTTCCGTCGCAGGCGCTGCAACCGGCCGCGGCGTTGAGGCGCCACAGCCCTGCGCAACTACCAGCATCAACCCTGCGCAAAGCGTTACCCGTTTGTTCATCCTGCGACACTAGCGCAAAAGCGATGCTAGCGGATCCGCCATAGTTGCGCGTGGGTAGACAACTCACCGCACAGCCGCTGTACGCCCGACGCATTTAGTTTCGACTAACGTAATCCTGCACTAGCTCCCATACTCTTCAAAAACTCGCCTTACTGCGGTGTGCCTTTCGGATAGACTTTGCCATCTCAATCATGTCTTTGCCGTGTACAGGATTGTCGAGGGTCCAATGAAGAAAAGCCGCCAACCGGGGGCCCGGTGTTGAACAGCGCCACAGCTCTTGGTAGTCCCAAAGAAAAGAAGCCGTCAACTCTTCCATCGAACGGTTGCATTCGTGTTCGGACAGTTCAACGACGAAAAGGCGACCGTCTTGGCGAAATAGTTCTATTTCCCAATCGATAGCATCGGAGTGGCCGACGGACACTGCCCATGATTTGTTTACATCAAAACCAGCATTTTGCAGTTGAACCATCAGATTGTTCGGAAGAAGTTCGTTGGCGCGTAAGCTGGTGTTCAGCTCCACAGTCCAGTCGGCCGGGTGAATGATTGTTGATTGCATATCAAACC
>JAYWHS010000721.1:0-2935 GCA_043777635.1 Kofleriaceae bacterium
AGTTAGTTGACTTTGGCCGAACTCTTGATGATTTCGTAGACTTTTTTAGCCGTGTCTTCGCTCCACGTTGAGCCTGGCGCATCAAACGCATCGAGTGGCCGTGGGTCGGTCACCGAGTAAATTGCGCCATCTTTTTCGACGTAGAACGCGAAGTGCGCTTCAGGCTGGTAGGTGTTGCCGTTTTCTTCAGTCTTCATTTGCATCGAGTACAAAAAGCCATTTGGTTCTTCGCTAATCACTTTGCCGTTGATGTAACTCGACGTTTCGCCGATGTTCATGGACTTGATCCCGTCGATGCCCTCTTTGACATTACTAATCGCCACATTAGAAACTGTCAGCATGTAGGTCGGGGACACCGCAATATCAACGCCACCGTTACCGTTTTCCACCATCTTGGCGCCCTTTGGCACCTTCATAGAAATATTGATGAGTTTTGCGATGGTGTGCAGGTCTTTTACTTCCCAATCAGCTTCGTTGATCACCATCGCTGGTGCTTTAATGTCGGTTTTGACCGCGCCTTTAGCTTCTGCGGTTTTAGCTTCGCCGGCTGGTGCTTTGCCACCTGCGTCGTTTTTTTTACAGCCGACCACAGCGAGGCTAAGTGCGAGAGCAGCGAACAATTTGCTAGTGCGATTCATACAGGTTCCTTTGATTGAGATATGGCGAGCTAGAGCAAGGCTCGTGCCGATGCGGACGGTATCTGATCTCAAGCAGTTGGCGTAATGCGAAGGATCTGGTTGGGTGTGAATGGACGCAGGATCACCGGTTGGCCTGGGTCCGCACTTCACAAACAGGGCGACCGGCCACGTTCACGCGAACTTCGACATGTCGATACCGTCGCAGATTTTCGCAAGTGCCGCCGGATCAAGCGCGCCGACGGAGACGTCGAACAGGTCCGCGTTGGCTTGCGTCATGACGATGGCCTCTGGGCCCAGGTAAAAACGGGCTGCGGCTACCGTCCAAACTGGCAACGGCAGTTCGGTGAGCCGCGCCAATAATGGTGCAACAGCGGACGGGGCCAGGGCGCTGGCGCTGATGAATTCGTTCCCGCTCATGACGCCTTCGAGTAACGAGGCTTGCAATAAACTTTGAGCGAGGGTGACAGGCTGGGTTTGCCACTCTAGATCAGGGTTGTTGCCATCATACATCCACACGCCGCCAGTGCGGTCGCAGGCCAAGCGCCACTGGCCTTGGTTGTCGATGTACACTGGTTGATACGTAACTTTGTCGAAGTCAACGCGGCTGCGCGCATCGGTGGCAAATAGATGGTGATAGGAAAATGCCAGTTCGTCGTACCATCCTAGCAAGGTATGTGGATCGCGACTTGGCTCGGTAGTTGTCGTCCCACTTGAATAAGGCTGCATATCGCGCGCATACCACCACGCGGCAAAGCCTCGGATCGCCTCGATCGGTTGGATTGCTGTAGATGCTAGCCAGGCCGGTGCTTCGATAACCACGAGGTAGTTCTACGTCGCGATGGTGTGCTGCGCAAGGCATGGTCTAACTACGGTTGCTGGCGTCAGCGCACACGGCCAAACCCGGCGCGGGGGACTGCCCGGGACTGCTTCCATCAGCGCATACTGCAAGTTGCAGTAGACTATCGCGTGGTGATGAATGGAGCGAGGTTGGCACAGGGTTGAGCTTGGCATGGCTCGTGCTGTAACCGTTTGATATGAAAACCAAACCGTGTTTGAACGATCGCACGCTAACGTTGATGTTGGTCGGCGCGCTAACTTAGCTGGTACGGCAGTGGCCTGTGTGGGTGGTGACATCGGCATGCGAGACGACGACGACGACGTCACCAACAGCGACAGCGACGAGGTACTTGACACCAATCAATCGTTGGCCGCCGGACTGCAATTGGCGGCCGGTGTCAACGGTACTGCGTGCGCTGCGAGTCCGTTCAACTGCAAATTTCGCGCAAGCGGCGGTAATCGTGTAACGACGCAGGCGGGTGCCGAATCGTGGGGCATTGCGCCGGGTGCATCGGTCCGCGATGGCAATGGCAATGCGTTGACGACGCAAACCAGTTCGACGCTGACGTTCAACTACGGCCAAACTCGGCTGTTGGCAGGTAAAGCCCACGCGCTGGCGCTGTCGACCAGCAATGGTAGCGCGGGTTGGTATCCGTTGGATCACGTCAAGGGTGAAGTGTCGTTTCGCTGCCAAAATGGTGAGGTTAACGGCAAAGATCCTGGTCGTGTGAAAATGGCGTGTTACCAAATTCGCAACACGCATGACGTCAGCATCGAGCTAAAAAAAGTTGTGTACGATGCGCAAACGTCGCACGAACGAGTCGGTGACTATTTGCCACTGCTGCGTACCAACGGTGTGAGGTCAGCGAATCTGGTTTTTAGCGTACCGGGCTTTGCTTTGGGTGGCGCGACGACGGATCATTTTCAAGCTGGCACCAAGTTTCAACGGGTGGATGTGCCGACTGCGAGTGGCAAGCCGTCGATTACGATTCCGACGTGGATCGCTGATGGACAAGGGGCGTATAGAAAGCGCAGTGGTTCGCTGCGCTTTTTCTATGGCTATGTGGTCGCAAACGATGGTGTGAAACGGTTTGGTTGGATGTCAGAACCTGCGCTGCAAACGGCGACGAACTGTATGTGAGTCCGCAAGTCCGGAAACCGGACAAGTATTTTACGTGAACGGACCGATGATCTGGCGATGCTAACTAGACTTGGTGGTGGCATGATGCCAGCGTCGAGGCACCTACCCCCTGCGATGGCAGTGTGACCGTTCATTCGTGACGCTCGTGCCACCCGAACATGGTGATTTGCCCTCGTCGCGTGGGCCCGGAATGAACCACTTGGGGTCCTTTGAACCGGGCACTCTTGACACTCCTTCACAGTCACCTGCCATCGAGAACGCCGGATGGGTTGAATACCGTAGCGAGACGCGGACTTGCGAGGCAGATCGGCGCGCACGC
>JAYWHS010000722.1:0-2934 GCA_043777635.1 Kofleriaceae bacterium
GCATTTTTGGCGAGCAACTCGGCTAGCGAGATTACCTCTGGCATGTGCTCAATGCCTTCGGCTTTATACAAACTGTCCATGGCGTGGCGACACGCCGAACAGTTGGTAACCACGGTGGTAAAGCCGCGCAAGGATGCCGCCACCGACGCTGCATGGGTTCGGAATGCATCGCGTTGGCCAGCCGCGAGTAACGGATAGCCACCACAGTTATGCGGTGCGGCGACCAGCGGCACGTTGTCGAGGCCGAGCTGCGCGAACACCGCCATGGCCGCTGCAACATCATCTGCGCCTTTATCAAGTGCATCGCAGCCGGGAAAAAACGCAATCGCACCGACGTTGGCTGAACCTTGCGGCACTGCGGCTGTAACCTTGGTAGGGAAATTGGCCTGAGCACTGGCTGCCAGCCGCGCTTCACGTTTGATAAAACGTTCAGGATAATTTTGCAGCGTTGGATGAGTAATGCCGCGACGCGCGGCTTCGGCGCGGCCCGCGAACAATACCGCAGCAGGTTCGTTATCATGATCGCAATACACCGTGCAGTGCCGGCAGCCGGTGCAGGCCCACAGCCCTTCGGTGGTTTCTTGATTCCACGGCACTTGGTTCAAGCGCAGGCGATTGAGCCGGTCCATTTTGACTTGCGGAATCCACGACTCTTTGCCGCTGGTGGTTGAAACCGGGCAGGCATGGCGGCACATTTTTGGGCAAAACGTGCAGTTGTCTAGTTGCCGAGTAACGGCGGGACCAGAAAAGGAATCACTCACGTCAGTAAGGTAGCACAGTCTGTGGTGCGGTTGGCAGCGCGGCCGATGTTCGGCCAGCCTCGATCAAACAAGGGACGTTCCCGTCCCTTCTGCCGCCGACAAGTCGCCGGCATTCAACCCACCACGCGTTACTCGCGCGGGTTTCATGGATCATTCATTTGCCGTTTAGTACCAATGCCGCTCGTAAGGGATCTGGGTACGTACTAGTTCGGAGCGCCGGACGTCGACGCAGCGCAGAACTTCCAGTCGGCGTTGGCGTTATCGGTGTCGCTACCGTCAGGCTTGCGGCACAACGAGCCCACGATAGTATTCGAATCGGCAATCAATACATCGAGCGCGGTGCCACCTTCAACCAAGTTGGTAGTGCCAACAAAGCCGGTGATGACTGCGGCGGTGATGCCGCCTTCGTAGGATAGTGCATCGATCACCGTTTTGTTGGTGACGTTGATCAACGCAATGCCATCAGGCGCGCCGTTTTGCGCATTGTCGTTGGCCAACCAACCGGTCGGCGTAAGTAGCGTGGCGTCACTACCCACGGCAAATCCAGCTTTGGCTAGCACCAGGTATTTCCCCGCTGCCAGTGAGCCAACGCTGCTAAGATCATAGCGTTTGTACTCGGCGTTGCCGGAGCCATTGATCAACACCACCGCAACTCCAGCGAGCGAAATGGCCATGCCGGTTGGGTTTTTGATCTCGATGAACTCAGCGCTGTCGGTACCAATTTGGTCATAGTCGAGTTCGTTGATCACCAAGTGGTTTGCGCCGGCCGAAACCGTGATGGTGCTGGTTGCGGTGCTGGCCAGCAACGTCGCTGACACCGTTGCGGTGGTCGCTAACGAACCATCGGTATAGGTAAATGTCGCTTGGGTTTGGCCCGCTGCGACGGTGACCGTGGCAGGCACCGTGCCAGCATTGGCTGGCGTTAGTGCGACAGCAACCGACGTGCCACCCGTAGGCGCTGGCAGATTTAGTTCGATTGTAAACGTTGTCATGCCGCCTTGATTGACGTTGGCGGCTGGTGGTGTCATCGAAACCATCGTTGGCACTTCTGCTGCACCCAGCACGCGCACGGTCGCGGTCAGCATCGATGAGTTGAGCGTTGCAGTTAACGTGACGGCCGCATTTTGCACGAGCCCGGTTACCAAGACTTGACCGCTGCTTTGGCCGGCGGGGATCGTGACGCCTCCGCCCGAGACCGTCAGTGCCGACGTATTCGACGACATAATGTCAACGAAGGTATCGGTTGGTGCTGGTCCACTCAACGTAATGGTTAAGGGTGTGGGCGTGGTTGGTGACATCATTTGGCCAACTTTAATAAACGATGTCGCAGGTGCCATCGTCAACAAAGTGACTGCACCGCCAAGCAGATCGCTTGCGGTGCGAGGCTCAAGCTTCGACAACATTTGTCGATTGTGCAAAATGCCGGTGATCGACGTGAAGTTTTTGCCGACCGTTGGGGTCGGTGTGGTCACGAACAAGAAGTCGTCGACTTGCAGGGCATCAGCGCCTGAAGTCACGGTAAATTCACCGAACATGGTGTCGATTGCAGTGACGCTGCTCATTGGTGTTGCAACGATCACCGCGTCGAGTTTAGCAGCGCGGGTGCCGCCGGTTTTGATTTCGGCCAAGGTTACGGAAATTGGTGCAGGTGGCGCCTCCACGGTGGCCGACGCAACGGTGACCGCCGTGACACTGGCTAACTGCAGCGCCCCTTGGAATGCACCGACGGTGGCATCGATGTTGACGCGCGTCCCAACATTGGCATCATTCAAGAATGGCGACATCGCGCCAGCGAACACGAACAAGCCAGAGTTGTCAGGGCCGTTGTAGCCCATGTCGCCAACTTTAACTTGCACGTAAAAACCGTTGCTGCCTTTGCCTGTGACCAGGGCATTGCTGACGCGCACTGCACTGCCTTGCGGCACGGTGCCCGCTTTGATGTCGTAAATCGATGCCGAGCAGCCGGCAGCGCCTGGATTGGCTGCCGTTGGACAAGCGTCACAGGCATCACCTTTACCGTCGGTATCCGTGTCGAGTTGGGTCGGATTGGCAACGCCTGGGCAGTTGTCGGCTGCGTTGTCGATGCCGTCGCGATCGGCATCGTTTGGATTGACGGCGGTACACGAAGGCGTATTTGGATCGACTGGACATGGATCGCATGCGTCGCCTTCGG
>JAYWHS010000723.1:0-2930 GCA_043777635.1 Kofleriaceae bacterium
GACATTGCGGTGTAGCGCCGTGATTTCGAGGACCCCTTGTTGGAGTTCCGCGTTCCATCGAACAGTCCCGGTAATCGCCGGATCTGCCGAGTTTACCCATGATCTAGTAACCGTGGTCTTGGCATTTTCGACCAAGGCCGCCGATGCAGCGCGCGGTGCAGGAGGCGGTTGCACCTTGGCGCTATTACTAGTTACCCACCAGGCAACCGCTGCGGCTGCCGCCGCCGAGGCCCAACCTGCATAAATAAAGATCCCCTGCGGCCAGGATTTTTTTGCAATCGACCCGACTCGTTTCGAGGGAGCGTGGGTTGGCTGGATGTCGCGGAACGTTGGCTCATTCGCCGTGACCAGCGCTGTTACGGTTGGGACATGCCTGGATGTCAACACAGCTGCAACCGCCGGCACCGCAGGCGCTGTCGAGGTGTCGGTGTATCGCCTGGCGCCCGCCGCCAATGCAGTTTGCAGAATTCTATCTGCAACATCTTGGGGCATCGCTTCGGTGTGATCAACGCTCAGTTCAACCATGGCCGCGACCGAATCAAAAATGTCCGACTTGTCGGCATCAAAACGGCGCAACTCGCTTTGCTCAAGGTCCGACAATCCTTCGGTTGCCTGCAACATCAACAATTCTTGGACGCGCATGGTTTCAAAGTCTGTCGGTTTCACGAAACAACCTCCTGGGCATTTCCGGAGATAGCAGCTTTCACGGCAAGCATGCCTCGACGCGCGTGGGCCTTCACCGTGCCGAGGGGAATGGCTAGTTTGTCAGCGATATCCTGGTGTGACATGCCGTAACAAATCGATAGCAACAGTACATCGCGTTGGCCTGGACTCAACTGTTCAATCGCCCGCGCAGTCACGTTCGCGTAGGCTGCGACGTCGGGTGGTGCATTGTGTTGATCAACCAGCGTCAACATTTGGTTGTCGTAGTCAATCGCCGGTTGCACAGCCCGGCGCCGGCGCCGATCAATGAGTCGTCGCCGAGCGATCATCATTACAAAGGTAGATTCTTTGGCAACATTGGCGTCATACCTTGCGGCGCTTTTCCACAAGTCAATAAACACCTCTTGCACTGCATCTTCTGCGGTGTCGCGCTCGAACCGACGTGCCATCGACCAGATCAAACGCCCGTAGCGTTCGATCATCTGTTTCATCGCTGCTGAATCGCCGGCCGCAACATGCGGTAGCAACGCAAGATGAACGTTTTGGGGTAATGGTTGCGCCATACGCGGTAGCAACTGTATATCACCCCGGCCGGATCTGACCATTGTCGCTGCAATAGCCATCGCTACCATACGAGTTATTTCGCAAACTCGCTGCGATTGGATGCAGTCGCTAGCAGAATTTCAGCGTGCGCTCGTGCGTTACGCTGCGTCTTCGCCTCGCCGGTGCATCGCTGCACGCCGAATCGGAAAATGGTGCGCAGCCCAACCCGCCAATGCGGCCAGCACCGGACCAAGAAAAACTCCGGCCACGCCAAATACCATCATGCCGCCAAAGATGCCGACGAGGATGAGCAACGGATGCTGCCCCACGGTGGCGCTACCCTGCACGAACGGACGCACCACATTGTCGGCCAGGCCGATCACAATCGCAGCACCGGCCATCGCGATTGCCGCACCATCATGGCCGGTACCAGCCAGGTAGATCGTGGCGCCGATCGTAACCGGGGTGGTGCCGATGAGCGGCACAAACGACAACAGGGTAGCGATCGCCGCTAACGCGAAGGCACCAGGTACGTCTAAAATCCACAGCGCGGCCAGGGTCAGCGCACCTTGCACTAATGACGTAGCGATCAGGCCCAGCACAACACCATGAATCGTGCCACGCAGCTCGCTAAACAACGAACGGGTGTCAGCGTCGGTGAAAGGCGACCGAGTTACCGCCCAGCGCAGCATTTGATCACCATCGCGTAATGTGAAGTACAATGAAGCCGCGTATAAAAACAAAGCGATGATGCGGCCAGGCAGCGCCATGACGGCTTGCCCAGCGAGAGTTGCGATACCCTGTGCTAACGATTGAAATACGTCAGCAGCTGCGGAGCGTAGTTCACCAGCGCCGACGCCAAGCAGTTTGGGCAATGCGCCATCGTCGCTGTAAGCTCGTAACCCTTCGATGGTGGCTTGCCAATCTCGCGACGTGAGTCGATCGAACGCGACGGCGATTCGCGCGCCCATCACGACGATCACCCCAACTGCCATCAGCACGATCAACAACGTCACCACGGTCGCGGTGGCGCGTCGACCTACACGTTTGGCCATGCGGGCACGGACAGGTTCCAACACTGCTGCGGTAATCACACCGAGCAGCACTGGCGTGAGGATGGGCGCAATCATCCACCCAAACGCAGCAAAGATTGCAAAGCGAATCCACGTCGCAACATCGCGCGACCCTTGGGTTGATGTGGTCATGTGGATCGACTTACTCGGCCTTCCTGAGCAAGTCAATGCGATCGCAGCGCCGTCGGCCGCAACAAGTCAAGTCAAGTCAAGTCAAGTCAAGTCAAGTCAAGTCACGCGAGCAAGCGTCGCAACGTACTAGGACCTATGGCTGTACCGTTACCGCCAACGTGTATTCATTGGCAGCCGTGCGGACCTGCAACTGCGCAGTACCCGGTGTCATGCCCACAATAGCGAAGGCCGACGTGGTTGACACCGAACCATCGTCGCGAGGGCGATAGACCCTCCGAATCGTCACGGCCGGGCTGTTGCTTTGCACTGCGAGATCGGTGCACTGATCTCGATAACTTTCTTGCACATATTCATTACAGTCGAACGCCAATGCTGTGCCGACAGCAATGTTAGCGCGTTGTTCATACGAATCAAAACTCAAGACCGAACCCGCGGGTCCGCTATTTAATTGTCGCAACGATAACGAATCCGGTTCCGGCTCACATGCCGCCAACCCGCCGACTGCAACCAAAATTGAAA
>JAYWHS010000724.1:0-2929 GCA_043777635.1 Kofleriaceae bacterium
CGGCTCGCGAGGCTTTGAAGCGAAGCTAGAAGTTAGCAAGCTCCGGAGTATCGAGTCTACGCTGTTGAAGCTGCGTTCAAAACTTGAATTCGGCGCAGCGATGACCGATCTCGGTGAACGTATCAGCGCTGGCAAGATCGACGCGGAACTCGCTGATATTCAAGCGCAGATCGTCGAACACGAAGCCAATCTGAATAGCTACGAACCTGGCAAAGGTGTAATTGAAGCGCGATCCACGGTCGACGATTACCTTGACCCGCCGGCAACTCCAGCCGAAATGGGCCAAGCCAAAACGCAGGCGCAGATCGAAGGGCAACGGCCGCTTGATGAACACGCGGCGCGCATCAAGACGGTTTCGCCGCGCTCGGAGCGCGAGATGTTACTTGCGATTAAGAATGGCGAGATGCCGCGGTTTGTGGCGCGGGTTGGTACCAAGAATACGCGTGGTACGTTTGCACGGGCGGACCGAGCCTTGATTTTTGCGACCGAGCCAAGTGACCTGGCTGGCTGCAGTGCGGTGGAAGCAATGTATAAAGTAGGGTGGGGTAAAGAATGGATCAAAGGTTCCATCGGCTCTGAAATTGAAATATTGATCTTTGATACGCATGCCATGCTGGCAGAGGCGAAGCCAAAACCGATTGGCGAACGAGCGAAGCCAGATGAGGCGTACGAGAACCAACCAGGTTTGCGTGGCACAGGCGATCGGCAGGTGATGATGAAGGATGTGCAATGGCCGACGCTGCGACGCGAGGCGATGGCGGATGGGGAGTTCAAGAAGATGGCCCAGCGAGACTTCACGCTAAGCGAGACAGATCTCCGTACATGCTTTGATATCGCGCAGCCAGGGCCTCTGAGTGAAGCGCGTGCAAAGGCGCTCGCGGTCGGCGGTCCAACCCAGGACAATATGATGAAGAAGTTTGTTGCGCTGCTCGACGCCGCATATAGCGCCAACATCCTCTACACAGGCATCAGCGCAACCAAGACCGAAGGCGGCGGACTAGGCGGACGCGAAGTCATGGTGCAACCAAATACGACCCAAATGCACGTGACGCACGAAAACAGTCGTCCGATTTCACTCGGGGTGCTGACTCGGGCCGATGTAGACGCGTGGTTTGCGGTACACCCAGTGGTGGCGCCATGACCCGCGTTTATCCCTATTATGAAATCGATCTGACGGAAGATGGTTTCGTGCATATTGTCCACGAACAGCTACTTGGTCATCCACCAGATTATGTTCATCGCAACGACCTTTGGTTTGAACGCCAAAATCTGCCCTGGGTGGTGAATGCCATCCAAGACTGCATTTCGGTAGATCGCATGCGACACGTCTATCTCACGCGAGGTGACGATCGCCTCGATGTACGTGAGTGGGGCAATGAGCATGCGCCGGACGTGAGTTTAGGAAATCTACGTGCGGGGGACCACGCTCATTCGGCGATAGACAACGGCGTGTCAGGATTCAGCGTATCGTTTCCCCTCGCGGCCAAGCTGCTCGCCGACCTTGATGCACTCATCACATGGGACGCCGAAGCGTACGCCATCGCGAATGCGCCCGTGCCACTTGAATTTGCCGAGGCGGCCAAGGCAGGGCGAGCGAGCCGGGGCCCGGGCCGGGCATGCCCGTCCGCGTGGTACGTAAATGCATGGTTAGGTTACACGCTCGTCATGGAGGGGCGCGAGAACCCTGCGAATCACCCCAGCCCTAACGCTCCGGTGCCGCCCGAGTTAGAGGTCGTCGATACGTTGCAAGATTGCTGGGATCCGCGCCGCGAAGCGCTGACGCCAGAGATTGAAACATTTGCGCGCGCGCATCTTCCGCCCATCGCGCGCGAGTTACGTTTGGTCGACGGGCTCTGCAACAATTCATGCCTTGAGATCCACCATCGGCATGGCGAGATCATGGTGTTTGTCCCTCGCAATGTCATGGAGCCACTAGGCTCGACGATGGTCAGTTATCCCGACGGTACGCGAAAGCTGCGCGTGTACGTTCTTTACAACGAAAGCCTCAAGTTTGATGCCCTGCTCCGGTTTCATCAACCATTTGAAGCGATTCGCGCGTTGCGTGCTCGGCTGCGTGCGGCAGAAGTGCGGTCCGCGCTCACGTCAGAATTGTCGTCGCAAATCAACGCGCTTCCCGCTCGCCTGACCGCGCTATTTCAGCATCTGGAGGTGGCCGCCAACGCAGTCGAGTACGGAATCTACGAGGTGACATCGTATTTGACCCGTGATTCCATCTTGGCAACCATTGAAGCTCCGCTTGCTGAGGTGGCGCGTGACTTGCCGCAACTAGCGAACGAGTTTACGGTGCTTGGCATATGATTGTCACTGAGAATGCGGCAAAGCCGCGCCAGTCGATTTGACTAACGGCAGCAGCGCCGCATGATGGGGCTGCGCGTGCGGGTAGTGACGCTATTACGCGTTCGCCGAGTGCAGCCCCTTTGACGCAAGCACAATGCTTGGGCGCGGTGGGCGAACTAGTGAAGCATGGCTCGCTATACGCAGGTGCGCGGCTGGCCGGCGACGTGCTGCATGTCCCAGTGGCACAAGGGCGCGAGGTGACGATTCGAATTGTAGCGCCACAGGTGACCGCCGTCGGCGAAGTCGCCGCGTATCGCCGCCACGGTGAAACGCTCGATATGTGGATTGCAACGCGCACACCCGATGAACAGGTGCACGATGCGGTGGCGCGTGGGCTTGCGAACGTTGTGGCACACGCACGGGGTACACATGCCGACGGGGCCGGTGAGTCGTTGAGCGCGTTGGATGCAGCCTTGGCGCATCGTGCTACTGTCGGACCCGACTCCATGCCTCAACGTGCGCAAGGCGACGGTGCGAAACTCAAAGCGGCGGCCGTGGCCGAGAGTCGCAAAGAGTCGAGCGAGCGCTTGGATGTGGAAGTTGATTTGCAGTTGCAGCGCATGGGCTTGGT
>JAYWHS010000725.1:0-2929 GCA_043777635.1 Kofleriaceae bacterium
ACCGGCGCCCTATCCGCAACCAGCGCCCTATCCGCAACCAGCTCCACAACCGGGCCAATATCCCCCACAATACCCGCAATACCAACAGCCCGGCATGCAACAACCGCCACCGCCGACGGTAGATCGCACGCATCGTGGCTTCACAATTGGATTGGGTGTCGGCATCGCGTCGTTGTCTGATGGTAACAATTCAGTCGACGCCATCAACGGGCGCTTCTTCGCCGGTGGCTGGTTGTCGCGCGCCACCGCATTAACATTTGATGCATCGAGCTATTCGGTCAACGACAGCTCGAGGTCCTCGTCCTCATTCAACGTGTATGGCCTTGGGATACAACAATATCTCGGCGCCCGCAGTTGGATCGGCGGCACCGTCGGTGCGGCCCAGATCGTCGACAGCGGATTTACGTCCGACAGTGTACTTGGGCTGGTTGGCCGCGGCGGCTACAACATTCTTGAAAGTGGGCCGCACGCGTTGTCGCTAACTCTCGAACTCTCGGTCGGTTTTTTCGACCCAGAGGCATTGGTTGGGTTTAGCGCCGGCATCGGCTACCAACTGCTGTAGGCGATATTTGAGTGTTGAGCAAAATTCGGAGCTTTGCCGTTAGGCCGCAGCCTGCTATTCAGATGGAGCATTGCAACCCAGGGGCGCAGCGATGAAGACGACCGCTTTAGTTTCGGCATTCTTGTTATTGGCGACGACAACAACGATCGCTGCGGCGCAACCCGGTGCGGAACCCGCACCGTATCCGCAACCCGAGCAAGATCCGCTACCGGCACCCGACCCAACGGTGCAGGCGCCAGGCATGCAAGCCGCAGCACCACCGCCACCAACCTTTAGGTCGCGACATGGCGTCACCTTGGGTTTCGGCGTTGGCATCGCTTCGCTGTCGAGTGGCCAAGACAAAAGCGACGCCATCAACGGCCGATTCTTCGTCGGTGGCTGGCTAACTCACAACACTGCGTTGATTTTCGACGCATCAAGCTACGCGATCGACAAAAATAATAGCCGCGGTTCGTCTGGTGCCTTCACCGTGTACGGCCTCGGTTTGCAGCACTACCTCGGTGACCGAACCTGGGTTAGCGGTGCCATGGGCAGCGCACTCGTTACGTTGCCAAACGGCGATTCCGAGAACGTCTTTAGCCTGGTCGGCCGCGGTGGCTACAATTTTTTTGAAAACGGTCCGCATGCGTTGTCGTTGACACTTGAACTGGCCGCCGGCTTTTTCGAACCAGAAACCCTGATTGGGTTTAGTGCGGGGCTTGGCTACCAAATGCAGTAAGGTGCTGCCGAAAATATCGAGGTTTGCGGACCCGGCTACTGCCGTTGCACAGCGTCTGTTCACCCCACGATAATTCCCCATTATGCCTAAGATTTAGGATGCTTAGGTCATTTTCTCGGTTGGACTCAAGCTTGCTGAGATTACCGGCATGTCGGCTTTTTCACGATCTGCCCTTCTGCTGTTTGTAGCCATTGCCCTAGTCCCAATGCTTGGAGCGCCAGCCCACGCCGAGGACCAAGATTGCGCCAATGTTGAACCGACGCAGGCGTTGCTAGATGCTATCGGCAAAGCCCAAGACGCCGAAGAACATTTCAAAGGCGATGATCCGCTCGTCGGCGGCAACGCCGAAATTCAGGTGTATCTACATATCGTGCGGCGTGCGCCCCAAGGCGAAGGCGATATGCCCGTCGCCCACGCCCGCGCGATCACCGTCGATGTTTTGAATCAATCGTTCGCAGCGTTGGGCACACCGTTTCAATTCAAGTTGGCCAAGATCGACTACACCAACGGCGACGACGCGACCTATCACTTGTCCCAATACTCCGATCAAGAAAAGCAATTGTGGGATGCGCTGCAAGTGCGCGGCCGGCGCAATCTCAACATCTATATCGTCGGTACCAATCCTGAAACCAATGTCACTGGTTGGGCCGAATTCATGGTGTCACCCGGCCTGGGCCTGAGCCGTGGCGATCACATGGTGTTGCGTTACAACCCCGTGCGCAAAGCCTTTTCAGATCCGATGGTGCCTGTGCATGAAGCCGGCCACTGGCTCGGTTTGTTGCACACGTTTCAGTTCGGCTGCGGCACGATCGCGCATGGCGATTTGATTCGCGACACCACAACTCAAAAAGCTGCGGTGTATGCCTGCGGCGTGTCCGATAGCTGCCCCGACGATGATGGCAACGACCCTGTCGACAACATGATGGGCTACGCGCATTCATGCGAGCGGCGCTTTACCGCAGGCCAAATTCGCCGCATGAAATTTCTTTGGAAAACTGCCCGCGGTGGCAAGACTGATGATTTCGTCGACGAAGAAACCGCCAGCGACACAGCCGCGACCAGCACTGGTAGTTGCGCAAGTAACAGTGGCAGTTCGAGCGCCATGCTGGCGTTGGGACTAGCGCTGGTTCTTGCTAACCGCCGCAAGCGCTCGTGTTACTAACAGGTCGCAAGACACAACGGACTGTTGCTGCAACCTAACCCGGTATCGCAAGCCGCTGGCAACGGGCATGCCGCGCCGCTGCCACATGCATTAGGGTTACAGGTAACATCGCAGGCACACGCATCTCGGCAATCGACGTCGGCGCAACTGCTAACCCCACCGCATTCTATTGAACACTCGCCGTCACATTGAATCAGGCCTCCACACGAACCTTGGCCATCACACCTAACATCACATTTGCTGCCAGGTTTGCAGTTGACTTCGCCGCCACAGCTCAACGCGCCATCACATCGAATGTCACAATCCGAACCAGCCTCACAAACAATGCCACTACAAGCGGTGACCCCGCACTTGAATTCACAATTTAGTCCAGGCGGACAAACGAGGTTGGCCGAGCAACTGCCGGCAGCTGAACAATCGATTTCACAACGTTGGCCCACGCAGTTGCCTGGACACTGCCCCGTGGCACCGCCTTCCACGCAAGCCG
>JAYWHS010000726.1:0-2927 GCA_043777635.1 Kofleriaceae bacterium
GGTGAAGAAAACCAAAACAGTTGGAACGCGGTGTGTCAACCAACCCACGGCAACTGCCCTGCGCGGCCATGCGCCGCACCGCCTGAAGTAGGTTGTTTGTCGGGTCAATGCGCGTTTGATTTTTCCCTTCCACGGTAATTGCAAAAGGGGACGTCGAGGCGTTCCCGTCCATTTGCCTGACTTTCAACTGACCAGTCGCCGGCATTCGTTCATTAAAAAAAAGGACTTTCCCGTCCCTTCTGCCGCCGACAAGTCGACGGCATTCAACCCACCGCGCGTTACTCGCGCGTCGT
Source organism: Kofleriaceae bacterium (assembly GCA_043777635.1). Taxonomy (GTDB): domain Bacteria; phylum Myxococcota_A; class Polyangia; order Haliangiales; family Haliangiaceae; genus JABFXX01. The sequence goes on from JAYWHS010000726.1 coordinate 294, forward strand.
AGACTAAAAATGCGCAAACTTTTTACGAACTGTTAGCGTACTCGGATCTCCGACGACGGACCTCCGACGACGGGCCACCCATCCTCACCCGCCCAACGAACTTTTCGCGGCAGTGCGAGCGTCGTGGCCCGAGAGCCGCGAGCCGCGAGCCGCGAGCCGAGTGGCAGCGGAAGATCGAAACTACGGCGTAACAGGTTGTGGCGCTGGTGCTGCTGGTGCTGCTGGTGCAGCGACAGGCACATCTGGTGCTGGTGCAACCGGCGCTGGCGCAACCGGTGCTGGCACAGCTGGAGCAGTGGCGCCAGGAGCTGCCGTAGTTTGATATTTCTTCGCGGCTTCCCAAATTTCATACGCCAGGGTGTCGGCTTTGCCGTTGACCCAACCTGGTTTGCTGGTGTCTTCCTCGTTGAACTCTTCCAACGCTGACATACCTACCTTGAACCGACGAGCCACGGCCTTAACGCTGACACGCGAATGCGTACCGTCGGAAACAACTTGAACCCGCAAACTGACATTAATGCTGCCTTCAGTGGCTTTGACATAGTCGCGCGCGCCGCCGGTTACCGACTGGCCTTCAGGCGTGTACCACTTCGCCGTGGTCGCTAACCAATCGCGGGTGTCGCCGATGGCTTCTACTTTGAAATTGCGTTGAGTTACTTGCAACGCGATATCAAACAACTCTTTGCCCGTAACGTTATAGGTAGCGTCCTTAGCAACCTTCATCTCTTGATACGAAGGACCACAACCTGCCACTGCCGTGGTCAATGCCACCGCTAGCAACGCACTTTTAACAATCGATAAGATTCGCATGCTGCGTTGTTCGCCTGATTTGCAACGGCGGTCAAGCTCCAGCGCTAACAGACACTCACCGCAGGCCAATACAACTGTGTTACACCTTCGCCATGAAAAATATCGTTGTCATTGGTGCGACCGGGTTGGTCGGCGGCGGCATCGCAGGGGTGCTGAGCACGGCTGGCCATCGGGTGTTAGCCATCGGACGAAATCGTACGTCGCTCGACGCGTTGCAAACTCGATTTCCGCAAATTCGTTTGCTGGTCGCTGACATCGGCAGTGACAGCGGCGCCCAAGCGGCAGCGGCTGGTGCCATCGCTGCGCTCGGCACGATCGATGTGGTGATCACCAGCGTCAATCCGCCACGCGGCAAAATGAAGTTGCGGCAAACCACAGCCACACAATTCGCCGAGTTTCTCGATCAATCGATCATTTCGCACTTTGCTGCCGCACGCGCATTTTTACCTGTGGTCGCCGAGGCCGGGGCGTATGTTGCGGTCGGTGGTGGCTCAGCGGATTTTGTGTGGCCAAACTTTGGGCATATTTCGATCGCGCAAGCCGCGCAACGCATGATGCTCAACGTGTTGGCCACCGAATACACTGAACTCAAAATCGCCGTGCGCAATTATATGATCACCGCTACGGTCCACGATGGCACCGGCAAAGAAGGCGTCAGTTCGCACCAAGTCGGCGAAAACATTCGTGGGATCATCAACGATGCCGAGTATGGCGGCAAAGTTGTGCTGCGCTTCCCAGTGTAATAGGCCGCTACGAAGTGGGCGTAGAGGACTTCACGGACGGTACAGCCGGCGGTGCAACGAGTGGGCTTGCCGGCGACGATGTCGCTTCAGTTGATTGAATCCGTCGACCTGCAATCGACGCAATCAAGCCCAACACCGCGACGCTACCGGCCAAGATGCCCCATTCGGTGAGCAGCATGTTGTTGATCAACAAACCGCCAGCAGGCGGCGCGATCATCATCGCGATCGAACTAAGGGACTGCGAAACCCCAAGCGCAGCGCCTTGCTCGTGACGTCCCACCGATTGGGTAATTCGGCTGGTCACCACTGGGCGCAAAACGCCATTGCCAAATGCCGAGAAAACCACGGCCACGCCAATTACAGTGAGTGTGCCGGCGATGCCCAGCACAAAATACGCGATCGCTGCCGAGGCAAAACCGGCGATGGCCAGCTTTGGCTCGCCAAATTTTTTGACCAACCGGCCAATCAGACCGCCTTGCAAAATAATCCCAAGCAAGCCGGAGACTGCAAACAAATAACCCACTTGTTCGGGGCCCCAGTGAAACCGCCGCTCGGAAAACAATGCAAAATTACTGGTGAAGCAGGAAAATGCGAAACTGAATAAAAAGAACTGCAACATCAAATTACCGACGCCAGGACGGCGCAAGTATTCGGCGTAGGTTCGCCAATCGAAAGCATTAGGTCGACGGCCTGAGGGCGGCGGTGGTGCATCAGCGCTGGCATCAACGGGGCGTGCAGCCTCCGGCATGTGGCTTTCTTTCGGCAGCAGGAAATACGTGCAAAACATCGACAGCAGCGACAGCCCAGCCGCTGCCAAAAACGGCGCGTGCAAGCCGTGCTTCGCTAATTGGCCTGAGATCAGCGGCCCAAAACTAAAGCCGATGCCGAATGCAATGCCGATCACAGCGAACGCCTTGGACCGGTTTTTGGCTTCGGTGTTATCCGAAATATAAGCTTGGGCGATCGTTAGGTTGCCAGCGGTCACACCGTCGAGGATTCGGCCCAAAAACACCAACCACAAGGTGTCGGCGACACCGAGCACCAAAAAGCCAAGGCAGGTACCGGCTTGGCTCACCAACAA
>JAYWHS010000727.1:0-2925 GCA_043777635.1 Kofleriaceae bacterium
CTCGGCACCGGCGCGCAGCGCAAGTGGCACATACGACACATTGGTCGAGCGCTTGGCATCGGTCGGACAGCCAAAACAACAGACGCCTTGGCCATCGCATGCCGGTGCATTGCGGGCTAGTGCGTGATGTTTGCGCAGCCCCATCGCATCAGCGCCACGCGCGATCACACGCGCGCATCCCCCTAATAATTCAGCTGCGCCAGGTGCCACCCCGAGAATGGCTTCGACCCGCGCAAAATGCGGCGCCATTTGAGTTGGCCCCAGCTCGGTGAGGCCGAGCTCTTGTTGCCAACGCTGCAGCACCTTTTCTGGTGCGCGGTAGCATGTGCCCGAGTTCACCGTTGTAGTGCCGCCTACGGTGCGCCCAATCGGAATCGCGATGCCGACGTTACCAACCGAAAACGTAGCGCCGCCTCGTCGATAAAGCTGCTGCTGCATGGCAAACGGACGACCGGTAAAATCACTGCGCTTAAAATAGCCACCTTCTTCGACCATCACCACAGCCACACCAGCTTCGGCCAATTCTTTGGCAACTACGGCACCGCCAGCCCCGGTGCCAATCACCACGACATCACAGCTGATGTCAGCATCTTGATCGAGAGTTGCGGCGTCGTGGCAACGGTCGCGCATATAACTTGGTGTTGCTTCAGCACCAGCGAGCGGGAGCTGATACACGCAACCGAGTTTTTGATACAGCGCGGGGTTATCAAAGTGCGCTAACTTGATTGGGCTGATCAAGGCACGCAATGCTAGCCGTCGGGCCAGATTGCCGCGCTGCCAGCCTTCGAGTAGGTCGACTGCCTGGGCGTCGCTGAGCCCGGCAAAATGGCGCTGATGACGCACCATCGCATGCGCATCAATCGTGCGCAGCAATGCGCGATACCCAGCCTCGGCCGCCGCTGGCAACATGGTGAGCCAGCGCGCCACTGCGGCGGCCGTAGCGGCATCGCCCGCTGGGACAAAACCGCCAGCGGGAATGCAACGGGCAGCGATTGAGGTCAGCAACTCCAGCTCGGCACGGTTCATGGGTTGCAACTCTACCGCGCTTATTGCGCACATGTTCGTGAAACTGAAAACTGTTACGTAACAACGCCCCATGCAGGCGGGGCAGGTTGCTTGTCGGCGACTTGTCGGCGACAGCTGGGACGGGAACGTCTCTTTATACTAACCTAGCGGGCGAAACTGCCGTCGAGCAAGCCGTAGGTGGCTTCGAGTTTAGCTCCGATAAAAATATCGCCGGAATCAAACGCAGTGGTTGCCGCAAGGCGTAAACCGCCAGCCTGATTGAGCCAGTAGGTGAAGCCTAGCTCCGCCCCCAAGGTGAAACCCAAGCTGGTGTTGTCGCGATCATCTTTCGACGCTGCAACATTTGCAGTCAGGTCAAGCGTGCCAACTGGATCGCCGTATTCACCATAGGTAAATCGTCGAGCACTGGCACTACCGCCGACCGCCCATGGCGACGGCGTGCCATCGGCTGCCAGGATCCGTAACCGCGCCCAGCCCGAGCCGACGAGATCCAGTTTGCTATCGAGCTGCCGGCCGTAGTTGGCACGCAACAGCAATTGTTCGACACGGCCTTTGTCGACCAGCGGGTTGGTGGGAGTGTCATCGCGCAGCAAATAACTTTCGCCGAACGTCAGATCGATATCAAAGCCGCGCATCCGGTTGTTGAGTTGGCCGTCGCGCAAGACCGCCAGCAACTGGTAGGTGATACTCGGATCCGGTTCGCCGAGAATAACGCCGGCGTTGCGTAATGTCGCCACGGTGGCAATGAGTAGTTGATGTGCATTACGGGCCCGCCGCTGCCCCCACCAAACCCGTTGCAGCTGTTCGGCTACGGCCGCGTCAATAGGCTTGCCGAGGGCGCGATTGTTGCGCAGCACTTGCTCCACTTTAGCAACCCGCATGCGCGATCCAACATCAAGCACGCGGCCATAGCCAATGCCCAACGCAATACCAAGATCGGCGGCGGTGCGGACATCACGGAACGCATCGTCGTTGGGATCATTGGGGGTAACGTTGAGATAGGTAACGTTGACAGCAGCCACGCCTCGGCCAACGCCGTACAAGCCAGGGCCGCCATACATGCGGACCTCACCGTTGCCGCTAACATTGATCAACGCGCCACGGCTGGTTTGTGGCCCGTCGGGATTAAGATAGCCGGCGATCACCCGCGCCGCGCCACCATAGCCATACGCCATGTTGCTGAGTTCGACTCGATGCTGATACGACGACGCCACATCAACATCAAAACTGGTGCGTTTGCGCACCGAATCATAACCAAGATTTGCGGTACCTAACGCAAAGGTCAAACGATCGTACACGGCGAGGGTTTCCGCTGCGAAGGCTGGGCCGAGTGCTGGTTCGGCTGCGCCGTCCATAACGCCTGCGCCGATGGGACTAGTGGTTGCGACCGGCACCAAATCACGCGGGGCCGGATCTGACAACCCACCGTTGGGCACACCGGTATCAGGTTCACGGATCGGTTCTTTGACGGCTACGACTGGATCGCCGACCGGTGGTTTGCTCGGTTCTTTGCTCGGCTCTTTGATCGGTTCTTTAACCGGCGCGACGGCTTTGACCCCAAGTTTAGCCAACGCTTTGCTGGCCAATTCGCGTTGCCTTTTTTCGCGCGACGAATCAGCTGCGATTTTTTGCAACACTGGCGCTGCGCCGGCGTCGCCGATTTGCCCAAGCGCTTCGATGGCAATTTCGCCGACAATATCGAAACTTTCGTCTTCGGCCAGCTTCATCAATGCGGGCAGAGCGCGTTTGTCTTTGCTAGCGCCGAGCTTTTTGGCGACGTCGCGGCGTTTTTCTTTCCAGTCAGTACGATCAAGATCATCGGGCTTTTGTTCAACGAACTTGATCATGCCGGGCACATCGCTTGGCTGGGCTTGGACCACAGCGGTTGTTGCGGCGATG
>JAYWHS010000728.1:0-2921 GCA_043777635.1 Kofleriaceae bacterium
GCCGGGCCAACGCAAAAAGTCATGGTGTTGCAGGCGTATCGCGATGTCACCACCGAGATGCGCAATGGCCTCGACGCAATTAAAGATCCAATCGCACGCAAAACCGAAGCCGAAAATCGGCTCAAAAAATTGCAGTCGGCCTGTGAAAAAGATCGCCCGGGCTTGCGCTGCCAAGTCACCAGCTATTTTGCGGGCGGCCAATATTCGCTGCTCGAATATTTAGAAATCCGTGATGTGCGGTTGGTGTATGTGCCGAAGCGTTCGATCGGTAACTACGGCGGCGAGGTCGACAATTGGGCGTGGCCTCGTCACACCGGTGACTTTTCGTTTTATCGCGCGTACGTCGGCAAAGACGGCAAGCCCGCTGATTTTTCCAAAGACAACGTACCGTTTGCGCCAAAGCACTATCTTAAAGTTTCGGCGGCCGGCGTCAAGGCCGCTGATTTTGTCATGGTGACAGGTTACCCGGGGCGCACCGAGCGGACGGCAACTGCCGCAGCGACCCATCACGATGTCGACTGGTATTACCCGTACCTGGTGAAATATCTGCAAGAACGCTACGCGTTTGTGGAATCACACATGAAAGACCCAGGCGAAACTGCGATCAAAGCCAACGTCGCCAAGCAGTCGATTCAAAACGGCCTCGAAAAGAATCAAGGCGTGCTCGCTGGGCTCAAGAAAAATGCTGCGTTGTTGGCGCAAAAAGATCAGTTGGAAATCAAGATCAACGCATGGGCCGCGATGCCAGCTAATGCCGCATACAAAAAAGCGATTGCTCGTTTTCATGCGATTGAAACCGAGACTTTTAAAACTGCACAATCCGATTTTGATCGCAGCATCGCGTTTGGCGGTTCGCGGTTGTTGGGCACGGCGATGACGTTTATTCGCTTGGCAGATGAGCGCACCAAGAAAGACGAAGCACGCAAACCTGGGTTGCAAGAGCGTGACATGCCGCGCCTCGAAGGCAGCCAGAAAGCATTTGCCAAGCAATATGATCGTGTACTGGACCGTGGCGGGTTTCGAATCGCGTTAACCCGTGCAGCGATGCTGCCGGCCGCGCAACGGCCTTGGTTGGCCACGCTACTCAACGTGAAAAACACTGTAAAAATCGACGCTGCGTTGATCGATGCAACCCTTGATGCTTGGTACGGCGCAACCACGATGGAAGATGAAAAAGTGCGCTTGGAAATGCTCAAGACCGGCACCCTGGCACAATTCAAAGCGTCGAAAGATCCATTTGTGCAAGCGGCGTTGCGGATTTTCCCGATTTACAAAGCCGAAGAAAAGAAAACGGATAAACGCGCCGGCGAAACCATGATGCTTGAACCGATGTACGTCGAAGCGATGCGTCAGGTCCTTGGCGGCTTTTTGTCACCAGATGCCAACAGCACGCTGCGCGTCACCTACGGCACCGTCAAGAGTTTCAACCCTGGCTCGCAAGCCATCGCGGATGCACCGTTTACCGTGACCTCGCAAATTCTAGCGAAAGATAAAGGCGAAGAGCCGTTTGATGCGCCTAAAGAATTGCTGGCGGCCATCAAAGCCAAGCGCTACGGCAAATACGCTGTGGCTGCACTCGGTGGCGAAGTCCCGGTCGATTTTCTGTCGGACCTCGACATCACCGGGGGCAATTCCGGCTCGGCCACACTCAATGACAAAGGCGAACTGGTTGGCCTTGCGTTTGATGGCACGATCGAAGGCGTGTCGTCGGACGTGGTGTTCGATGGCGCGACCACCCGCGTGATTCACGCTGATATTCGCTACACGTTGTGGATCATGGATATGCTCGACAACGCGGATCACTTGATCAAAGAAATGGGCTTGACCGCAGCGCCTTGAATCGGGCGGTAATTTACAGCGGCGGCTGGTCGCTGTGCTGGCGCATGAATGCAAACATCTGCGCTAGCAGGTTGGTGCGCACGCTGTCGTCGGCGTAGAACAATTCGTGGCGGGCGTTGGCAATGGGGACCAGCTCACATTGTGGCGCTTGTGCACAAAATAACGTCTGCGCCGCCGGCACTACGATCGCATCATTCGCGGCTTGAAACAGCATGATCGGTGGTTTGATACGCTCGGGCTGCATCCGCAGCGCCTGTGTTGCTTGAATCGATTCGGCTACCCAGCGGTAGGTGGCGCGGCCGAGCCGGCGCGCTGGGTACATGTTGTCAACTTCATTGAGCACCGCTAAGCCAGCGGGATTTGTGGTCAGGTAGTTGCCTGCGAACTCAGTATCGGTGGTGCCGTCGCCGCCGAGCGGGATGGTTTCGTCGGGGGCGACGCTCGCAGCGTAGGACAAGGCCGCGGCTTCGGACAGCGGCCCCATGTCAATCTGCAGCATCGGTGCTGATAGCACCAATGCATCGAACGTGTCGGGGTGTTGGGCCGTGTATGCCAACGTGATGGCCCCGCCCATCGAGTGGGCCACCGCAAAAACTTGGTCGTAACGCTCTGGATGGACGACGTCACGCACAAAGGTGCCGTAGTCAGTCACGTAGTCGGCAAAATTTTCGACGTGGCCTTTGAGTCGGTCGGGCAACATGCGGCCTGACGCGCCTTGGCCGCGATGGTCGATCACAAAGATATCGTAGGGTTGATCGCGCAGGTCGTAGAACAATTCCATGAAGGTGTGGCTGCCTTCGCTGCGCCCAGGCGCAAACACGATCGCCGCACGCGCGTCGGTATGACGGAATGTTGTGTGAGCGATTGCAACACCGTCAACGCCAGCAAACGTGCCGTGTTGGCCGATGTCCTGGTAGTAAGGCTGGACTTCTTCGTGCAACTTGTAGAGACGCGCTTCGGTTGGGCCAAGATCGCAAGTCGCGCAATCAGGCGCTTCAGCGCAGCCCAACGTTCCAGTGATCAAGCTAACCAGCGAGCCGACAAGCAAAGTACCAAACTTGGAACGGGCGTGCATGCCGTAG
>JAYWHS010000729.1:0-2918 GCA_043777635.1 Kofleriaceae bacterium
TGCCGCGCTGGGTCACCGTCGCAAACACCGTAAACGCATGCGCGTCTACAAATGCCGCCACGGCCGCGAGGGCGGCCGCATCGTTGCGCTGCCACAACGCTTCAAGGTTTTTCAAAAACACAACGCCCGCATCCATGATCGTGAGGTGCGCGCGAAAATCCTGCAACAACCCACGCACCGCAGCGGCGTCGGTGGTGCCCTGTAGATCAACGCTCCACAACGGGAACATGTTTGCGCACGCACACGCCACGGCGCGGCCTGCATTCAGCGGGCCTTGTACCATCACCAACATACCAGGCATCTCGCGGTACGCTCGCAGGCCGTTGATGATATTCTGTTGCGTATCATCCATGACCACTCGATCAAATGCGACGATCGAAAATCGCGCGTCGTGTACCCGCGCGCCGATAAAAAACGCCACCAGCGCCGGCGCGGCGCGCCACTCGGTATGCAGGCCATTGTCGTCGCCGACACGCTGCAGCAGGCCGAGCGTGAATAGCTTGGAGGTGCGTAGCGCTACGACAAACACGCGCTCATCTGCGGTTGTCGCAAAGCGGCTCAGCCGCACGAACAGCGCCACTGAAACGCCACGCTGTGGCGCATCCAACGTCACATCATCGAACAGCGCGGGCTGCACCGCCCATGCGACGGCCAACCAGGCTAGTTCGATCTCATCGGCAGCAAGCCCCAGTAGCGTGGCCAAGTGCTGCTCTGGTAGCGCCGTAACCAACGTTGGCAAGCCCATGGATAAATGCTGCGTGGGCATTTCCTCCGACGGTGGTTCAATGCGCACGCGCAGGGCCTCAAGTTCGCCGCGCAACAACACTAACCGTTGCACGGCCGTTGCTGGCGCGCGCGTGTCGGGGCTTGCGGGTATGCCAAGCACGCTGGCAGTAGTTGGCGCTGCACCGGTCGAAGAGCCGACCACGCGCCCACCTGCCCTGTCTTGTTGCAGCTCGCGCTGCAATGCAATTTGCGCTTCGATAATCGCGATGCGCAAACTAACATTCAGCGCCACGCACCGCCGCGCATCCGGCCCTTCGCCAAGCGTCTCGCCGTATTCGTCGTCGGTCATCGCGAACTAGGGAGTCCAATACAAAGCATCAAGCAGTGGCGGCCATTCGACATGCATATTCCACGTCTGGTGCCCAGCCTCGACGGCTGCATTCCAATAGGACGCCGCAGCCACGTCGTTTTGGAGATACCAATGCTCATCGAGTTTGATCAGCGATTGCCGACCATTCGGTAGCCCGCCTTGTAATAAGTGTTCGGGCATCGTCATGTAGCAGGCGACCATGTGATCAAACACAGGCGAATTCATAAGCTCTTGCAGCCCTGCACGCGTCAAACCGCGACAGTCGATGCTTCCTTTGATCAGCCCACGCAAGTTGGCACAATTCGCCAGTAGCGCAGCGTCGCTATCGTTAAAAGCTCTACTTTCAACGTAAAATCCCTTCAACTGCTTGAGCTGCGGCAGTTTTAGAACCTCTGCTAAATGAATCGGATCGCTGACTCCGAGTGATAGAATTGGCGCAAGCGAGAACAATTCCGCGCCGTGTTCCACAAGCGTTGTGCCAGTCGCGGTGCAAGCCGAAATCAGGCCAAGTTCGTATTCATACGATGTCGTAAGCTCCGCAATGCGGCCCGCCCATTCGCGGCCGTATTTCTCGGGCAGGCGTCGCTCAAGTGAAAAGTAGCGGTCGTCCTCCTTCAGCGTAAGCTTGCCTGGCTCCAGAAGCGCCAGTGAAACTTCAAGCAATTGCGCCTGCGGATGACCTTCGGCCTTCCATTCCAGTACCAGTTGCCGCCGCGCAGCGACAGAAGCCGGATTTGCGATCACGTTGGCAAATGCATTCATTGTGTTGGCTCCGTGTCATCGCTAGCGTTTGTTTGACGCGCGGCACGACCGACACCTTCCATAACATCAGCGTTCGGCGAATCGGCCGAAAGTTTTGCCGCATTTCGTACGCGTCGATTCTTTAGTTTATCCGCCTCCGCTAACTCATTTCGTCGCTCTGGCCCATCGGCCTTCGTCATCACCACATTCACGTTCTCCCCAGCTGCAATCCCGATCACGCGCACGCGGCCGGTACCTGCATCTTCCAACACTGGCGCTTCAGTGCCCCGCTGCGCTTGCATGCGCATATTGCCGAGCACACCTTTCGCCGTCGGGCCGCCGCCGGCGGCGTTGTTGCCGTCGGTAGTGTTCGTGCTGCCGAGTGCGGTCACCAACACATCATAATGCACATTGTACAATTCGCCACCCTCGGCGTGCCCATGTAAATACGTCACCTTCGCGCCGGTACCTTCAGGCACAATGCGCACAATGCGATCGGTTGCCACCTTAATATTATCGTACGATCGCAACGCGTCTTGCACACGGTCGAGATTTTCGATCGTCGCATATTGATCATCGGGACTCGTGCGCCGCTGCGCTTCAACTTGCCGTTTACCTTGCTGCACGTTCGCCCCAGGCGCCCCTGCACCTGGCAATTGTTCACCGCCGCTTGAACTTGCCAAGTCCACGCGCACCGCGCCTTGCCGCACGGCTACCACCGACGCCCACGCGCCGGTCGGCCCAATGCCCACTACCAACACGCGTTTGCCGCGCACTGCCGCTGCATTACCGCGATCACCAGCTTCGCCGCGCAGCATTACTTCACCATCAAACATGCGCCCGTCGGCCAACATTTTTTTCTGATCTTTAGGAGCTAACAAGCCTTCGCTCAATTGTCGCGGCGCACCTGACCCGGTGGTAATGTCGCTATACGCCGCATAAATCACACGCACGTTACCGTCGATCACCGCGATTGCGCGCACCGGATATTGCGCGGCATCGACGGCCCACGGTGCTGCGCCCGCAGGCATTTCCTTGAAGGTTTCCACCGTCATCACATCGCCATCTACCGCCGCCATGC
>JAYWHS010000730.1:0-2915 GCA_043777635.1 Kofleriaceae bacterium
GCCGACTGCAACAACGCAGCGATACCCGGCCGAGGACTGGTTGCTAATTGTCGTAACCCAAGCGCGGTGAGCACTCGATTCTCGTGAGTAAGCGGCACCAAATCAGCAATCGTACCGAGTGCAACCAAATCAAGCAGCTGCCGGACATCAGGTTCGGGCAGCTCGCTACCGCCACGAAAAAAACCGCGATCGCGCAGCGCGGTGCGCAGGGCCGCAGCGAGATAAAACGCCAACCCAACCGAAGCCAATCCACGAAATGGAAAAAGCGAATCGGCGCGAAACGGATTCAACAAGGCGCGTGCGGGATGAGCAACATCACCATCGGGCACGGTGTGGTGATCGACCACGACAACGTCGCACCCGACGTGCGCCAACCGGTTGATGGAAAGAAAATCGCTGGTGCCGCAATCACCCGTGATCACCAGATCACATTTGGCTGCGACAAACTCTTCGGCCGCGTTGGCCGTGAAACCGTAACCATCAACTCGCCGCGCCACTCGGGGGACAATGTCAGCGCCGAGGCTGCGCAGAAACGTGGTGAGCAACGCTGCGGTCGTTACGCCGTCAACATCGTAGTCACCAAACACACCGATCCGTTGTCGACGCAGCACCGCATCGACAATCCGCTCAATGGAGTCAGCCAAACCGGCGAGGCCGGTCGGCGGCCGCAGCCCGGCCAGCCGAGGCTCCAAAAACGTACGTGCATGATCGCTGGATACAACGCCACGACCTGCCAAGCAGCGAGCGGTGGTTTCGCGTACGCGCAAGTCGCGCTCAATTGCGTCGACGGCAGCAGCATCTACTTCGCGCAGGCGGACTTTCACCTCGGCACCCTACGTCATCACTCTGACGCTTCGCAGTAGATCCAACATGTTCTCGTAGGTATCCGAGATCGCTCGGGGATCTGTCATTGTGGAGCGATCCCGCGATCTGATCGCGGTGCCCACTGTTGAGCGACCAGTCTAGTGGCCACTGCAAACCAACGTGTGCGGATCGGTGCCAGCCTGCGTCGACAACTAGCTGAATTCACGCAGTTCGCGAATATCCCGCCGCGCTGCAACCTGGACCGCGCCGTGCATTAGTTTTTGCCATCGTTCAACTTGTTGCTGGGAGTACCTTATGAAACGCTGGACAACATTCGCTGCATTATTCCTCGTTATTGCAACATTGAGCGCTGGCTGTGCCACCGACGACGAGCCGAACGACAGCGACGACCTGACCGTAACCGCCGAAGATCAGATCGAAGACGACGTCTTCAATCAAATGTCGGCCGACTCCAAACAAGACGCCGCACTTAGTTACCAAGCGGTCGCTCGCTTAGCCCGCAATGCCGGCATGGCATGTACGGGTGAACGCATCGCCGTTGCAGTCGCAGTTGCTCGCGCTGAATCGAGTTTCCGCCCCAGCATCACCAACACTGCCGGCAATGCCCATGGAATCGACCGTGGCCTTTGGCAAATCAACAGCTACTGGCATCCCGAAGTTTCAGCGAGCTGCGCGCTAAGCCCAAGTTGTAATGCGCGCGCCGCGTACCGCATCAGCAGCAAAGGCACCAACTGGAATCAGTGGTGGACATGGAAGAACAAAAAACATCTGCCGTTCATGAGCCAAGCCCGCGTCGCGCAACGTGCGGTTTGTCCATAAGTTGGCAGTTACGTGATCATGCGCATACGTTAGGCATGTGAGCGATCCAAACGGCAAACAGGTCCATCGCAACTACGATCACGTGCGCTCGCTCTGTTTGGCTTTGCCCACCGTGACCGAGAAAATTTCGCATGGTGCTCCCTACTTCTATCTAGCCGGCAAAGCCGGCATTCTAATGTTTGCGGATAATCACCATAACGATGGCCGCCGCGCCGTATGGTGCAAGGCCAGCCCGGAAGCACAATCGACCCTCGTCGACGCCTACCCTGACCGTTACTTCATCCCACCTTACGTCGGAGTCAAAGGCTGGGTCGGCATACGCCTCGACCGCCCCGTCGACTGGGGCGCCCTCGCCGCCCTGCTCGAAGACGCCTGGTCGAGCATCGCCAGCAAAAAGCTGCGCGACCAACGCCACGCCAAAACCAGGTAACTTCTAGCCCTTCATTCTTCTGGCGAACCTGTTGTGCTCACCGACGACATTGTTTAAACGTCGTGCTCCCCGACGACGTTCAAGCCGCGTGACTGGCAAGGCAGCGCGAGAACCGGAGCGCAGCGTACTCTTGTACGTGAGCACCGGAAGCGCAGCGCCAACGCCGCCAGGCGCGTGGATCGAACGTTGTGCCCTTGCACCGGAAGCGCAGCGCCAACGCCGCCAGGCCCGCAGATCGAACGTTGTGCCCCTCGACGACGTTCAAGCCGCGTGACTGGCAATGCGGCGCGAGAACCGGAGCACAGCGTACTCTTGTACGTGAGCACCGGAAGCGCAGCGCCAACGCCAACGCCAGCGCCAACGCCGCCAGGCGTGTGGATCGAACGTTGTGCCTACGCACCGGAAGCGTAGCGCCAACGCCGCTAGACTGGCGGATCGAACGTTGTGGCGACCCGAAACGCAAAAAAGCCACACATTGCTGTGTGGCGTTTCTACTAACGACGTTCAAGCCGCGTGACTGGCAAGGCGGCGCGAGAACCGGAGCGCAGCGTACTCATGTACGTGAGCACCGGAAGCGCAGCGCCAACGCCGCCAGGCGCGTGGATCGAACGTTGTTTCCGCCGAAACGCAAAAAAGCCACACATCGCTGTGTGGCCTTTCTACGTAACTCGTTAAAGCGAAGTCATTTGCGTTCAGCCGAGGCGGCGAGACGCGAGGACCGCAGCGTACTCTTGTACGTGAGGACCGCCGCGTTGAAGCCAACGAAGGATCAACGCAAATGAATAGCTTTAAGCGTCTTTGGTTTTGAGTTTGTCTAATTTGCCGCGGAACTTGTCGCCCA
>JAYWHS010000731.1:0-2915 GCA_043777635.1 Kofleriaceae bacterium
CATCGCGACCCAATCCTGGGCCAAGCACAATGGCACCACGCCGAGTCAAACACATTTTTAGTTCACTACAAAAGTCATCCATCGTGGCACGCACTGCGACCATGATGGGATCGGGCGCATCCACGCTACGCGAGCGATCGGCATCCGTGGTTATCGGCGGTGGCAACCACGTGCACAGTCCTGCACCACCACGCAGCGCAGCCATTGCTGTAAGTCGCGCTGCGCCTCGCATTGCCGCCGCGCCACCCACCACGACAACATGGCCTCGCACGCCTTTATGCGCACGCGGATTACCCTGCGGGAGCATGGCGCGTGCCCATTGCAGCGTACTGGCGCTTGCCGCCGTTCGGCCCGCCACCTGTGACTCCGGAATATCTAGCGTCGCAAGCACCGTGTCACCACTGGTGTCACAGCCGGGCGCAGTCAACGCACCAAGCTTGTGGGTAATCATGGCGACGGTGACGTCGGCTTGCACCGCAACGCCTAAGATCTGCCCCGTGGTTGCGCACAATCCAGAGGCAATATCGATCGCGATGCGCGACGCAGGACTTTGATTGATCGCCGTGACCCACGCGGCCCAACGTCCGGTTAGCGGACGACACCCTGTACCAAAAAGTCCATCAACGACAACATCAGCTTCTGCCAACAACTGCCGCGACACTTCGCTCGGTGCGTCGGCGCCATCGTCCACAATCATGCTTGGATTGAGGTGATGCGCCAAGGCTGCAAATTTCCCAGCGACTCCGGTGTAGTGGGCTAACGCGCACGTCGCGATAACCACGGGCGTCAGACTGAGCGCCGCTAAGGCTCGACTGCAAACAAAGCCGTCACCGCCGTTATTACCCGGGCCGCAGACGATAACAATCCGGCGCGCCGTAGGCCAGCGCTCGACAATTTGCGCCGCCACCGCACGGCCGGCCGCTTCCATCAATATCTCGGAAGGAAACCCAACCGTCTCGAGAAGGTAACGTTCGATCGCGACCGACTCCGCCGCAGTTGCAGCAGGTAACATACCCAGCACGGCTTTCGGTGCGACCACAGCGGCACTCACCGACGACATTCCTTGGCCAGCGCCTCGGCAATATCGTTGGCCCAGACCGCAAGCTGCGCTTGATTTGGGCCTTCAATCATCACGCGGATTTTGCTTTCGGTACCGGAGTAACGCACCAGCACCCGGCCCTGCTCCCCGAGCTGCGCTTCAACATCCGCAATCATCTTTGCAACAACCGGTAGTTGGTTTAGTGGAATCTTGCGCTCGACGGCGGTATTGACCAACACCTGCGGTGACTTGGTCATTACTTTGGCGAGCTCCGACAGCGGCTTTTGTTGTTTCACCATCACCGCTAACACCCGCAGCGCAGCGACAATGCCATCGCCGGTAGTGGCGTGATCTAAAAAAACTAGATGCCCACTTTGTTCGCCGCCTAAATTGTAACCACCTCGTCGCATTTCTTCGACGACATAACGGTCACCGACGGCGGTGCGCACCAGTTTCCCGCCAGCCCGTTTCATCGCGAGTTCGAGCCCGAGATTGGACATCACGGTGGTCACCAGCGTCCGGTGCGCCAACTTGTCTTGGGCCAGCATTTCGATTGCACACAACGCCATCACCGCGTCGCCGTCGACGATTTCCCCATGTTCGTCGCACAACACCAACCGGTCGGCATCGCCATCAAATGCTACCCCAAGGTGCGCATCATGCAAGCGCACCGCCGCGGCCATAGCCTCGGGATGTAATGCGCCAGCGTTATCATTAATATTCTTACCATTGGGATTGGTATGAATCGCGATCACCGTGGCACCCAACTCTTCAAACACCGACGGCCCCACCTTGTAGGCTGCGCCATGGGCACCATCAACCACGATGCGTACACCATCCAGCGTTAACTCAGACGGAAACGTAGCTTTGCAGTAAACAACGTAGCGCCCACGTGAGTCTTCGATCTTGCGAGCGTAGCCAACATCACCGGGTGCCGCGCATTGCGACTCAAGCGCTGGATCATCCATCAGCGTTTCAATTTCCATCTCGACTTCATCGGGCAACTTGAAGCCATCGCGCGCAAACACCTTGATGCCGTTGTCTTGATACGGATTATGCGAGGCTGAAATCACGACCCCCGCATCGCATCGCATCGACGACGTAATGAAAGCAATACCCGGCGTCGGCAGCGGCCCAGTGAGCCAGACGTCAGCGCCAATGGAAACAATCCCACTCGCGAGCGCAGATTCGAACATGTAGCCTGACAGCCGTGTATCTTTGCCAATCGCGATTCGGGTATGGCGTCCAGGCGCACGCAAGCGCGCGGCAATTGCCATCCCTAACCGGGTAACCGTTGCACTCGTCATCGGTGCCGTATTGGCGACGCCACGCATGCCGTCGGTGCCAAAGTACTTACGTTGGGTCATTTCAACTAGTATCGCATTGCAGCCGCCCTGCCCCAAGGCCGCGATGCGCTAACTACAACAAATGTAGCGCGTACGATACGGAGAACCCGAGACCCAACGGACGAAGCGTACTCGCGACGCTACTTGCGCACAGTAACGTTGACACCATTGGTGGACAGCCGCACGCCGACCCCAGGTGCGACACCTTCAAGTTCGATTGACGCGCTGCGAGTCTTGCCGATATCCGCAGCTGACACCTTGACGTGCGCCTTGAGGGCAATTTGTGATTGTTCAATATCTAACAAGGGCCCCGTCAACGTAATATCAACTTTTGCCAGCGACAGTTTAACTCGGGCAACCTCGACGCCCTCGGCCACGACGTCGATTCGCACGCCAGCGAGCCGCTGCGTTGCTAATTTTTCTTCAATGCGAACGCGGGCAAGCACCGATGCAGCGCCTTGCAATTCCACGCCTTCATCGGCGACCAGCGCCAACTCCATGGTGAAACTGGCATTGTGCTGATCAAGGCG
>JAYWHS010000732.1:0-2911 GCA_043777635.1 Kofleriaceae bacterium
GCTTCACGTTCGGCTTCGCGCCGGGCCGTGCGCGGTCGGGGTTTCGGCTTGCTCATGTCGCTAGTTTGCCACACTTGATCACACTTGCGATCAGCTAGGGGCGTACGGTACCACTTGGCTATGAAATTCATGACCAGTGGATTGGTTGCATTGATTGCAACTGCGCATGCGGTTTCGCTGGCCGCGGCCTATGGAGTTCAGCGCGGGTATCGATTGCAGCCAATTTTTGTTGGCGTGTACGAGGACACCATGCCTACTACGGTGAAGTTGCCCAAAGGCTTTAGTAAAGTTGGCGGCGTTTCCTGGACCGATACAGCCGGTGATCACTACGCAATGTTTACGTCCAAGATCACCGAAGTGAAATCGATACACTCGATTTATCTGCAAGTCGATGTGTACGACGGTGCCGTGAGCAAGCCATTAAAATTGACCAGGTCGGTCAAAGACCTATCCGAAAAATGTGAGTTCGATAACACCACCAAATTTGTCGATAGCAGCGCCATGCTGAGCGACTTTGATGGTGACTCAATTCAAGAACTGGTATTTGCCTACACCATCGGTTGCCGCAGTGATGTCAGCCCCGACACCATGAAGATGTTGGTACTTGAAGGTAAAGATAAACACATTTTGCGCGGCCAAACCCGCGAGCGGGTATCCGATACCGAGTTTGTCGGTGGCACGTTTAAGCCCGAAGGATTCAAGAAGGCAAGCAAGCTACTCGACGGTGCCAAAGCCCATTGGACCACGTTGGTCGGCACGAAATAGGCGAGTGGCACGCGCAGGCCACGAGGTTGCCTTCGCTATGGCACCTTGGGCAGCGCCTCACACTCAACTTTGGTTGCTGCGGTTGGAGGCAAAGTTATGCTACCGCGCTCGATCACGATTTGTTGGCCGCTAAATAGCGACAGGTCACAGTCAACTGCATTGTATTCGATATGCCAGCACGGCAGGTTAGTCTTGGTAGCGTTGCAGGCCGACAGTAAGTTGGGTGTTTCGTTAGCGGTTTGATAATTCAGGATGTCAGTGACGTTGCATACCGGCGGCATCACTAAGGCTGAGCCGAAACAACGCGGATTCAACTCTTCACCTACGTACTTGGCAACTTCACGAATAGAGTCGGCTAGGTCGTCTTTGCAAATGGTGGTTTGATACTGCTTGGGAAAGTTTTGTACAAACGCATTGAGTCGCACGCTGGGCGCTGCATTTTGCTGACAGGTCTCGTTCGCGGTGGGCGTACAATTTGGTTTCTGATAGGTGCACGCCGCCGCAACTTCGAGGGTCGTGAGCGTTTTATTGCGAATGACAAACGGATCTTGTGGGCCGACAATCGCCGCTACAATAATTTGCTCGTCGGGAAACGGTTTGAGGCGGCGGATCGCAGCCGTGACATCGGCAACTTTGCGCATGTGCGGCGAGGTCTCCCGTGGCCGACAATCGCTATAATTGCCAGCGCGCCGGATATCGCTATTATCGTTGGGGCCGCACACGATGCCTTCAGCGGTGCAGCGAAAGTTCTCCAACACCCCTAACTCCGCGCTGTTGCCGAAGAACGACGCCGAGTTGGCTGAACAATCGTCCTCGTCGGCAATGATCACAATCGCAAGTACAGCGTTGGGGCGGAGAAAACCGGCGTTCATCGGATTATTGACCAACGATTTTTCGATGGCGCCCAGGTGTTGTTCAAAGCCGCAGCCGTCAATGCCGACGTCGGCCATCTTGGCGAACGCCGCCGCTAGATCTCCGTTAACAACTGGATCCTGCGCGTAGTTTTTGATCCGATTGACCGGGTTTTGCGGATCGCGCACGTCACTCAAAAAACGCGCGCCGTTGCTAAACACTACGCCGCCAGTTTGCATTGCTCCGGCATCGCCGTCGTTAACGCATTTTGCGATATTGACGGTCGCACTATTGTTGCCGAGATCAGAGGTCACCACGGCGATGTGCAAATCCGGCAGGCCACCCGGCAACACCCGCAAGACATTGATGAAGTTGGTGAAGTTGGTGACCAACGAGGTCTGCTCTTCTTTCATCGAGCCCGAGTTGTCGATGACGAATAGCAGATCGAGCTCGCGGTTGGTGCCCAGGATCGTTTTGGATTCCGAGCCTTCAAGCTCAGGTGTGACCGCTGCGAGTTCGCGATCGGGGCAGCCAGCGAGGGGAGCCAAGAGTGCACAAATATACAACGCAGCAGCCGGCATAGGTCGACGCATGAAATCCTCCGTCATTAGTTGCGGGAAGTCGTTAACCGCCAGTGAATGCTAGCTAGCGCTGCACAACGGAGCGGAATTGCTTGTTCGGCTACTGAGTAACCACTCCGCTCATTTGCCTTCGCGAAAAAGTCAAAAAAGTTTCGCAAACATCGGGCGCTGCTATTTTTCCGTCGAGCTTTCGGCTTCATCTGCGGTAGTTGCATGCGCATCCGGCGTGGTCGTAACCGGTTGCAACAGGATGCGGCCAACTAGCAGCGCAATTATCGCGGCGGCCGCCGAAGCGATTAGAATTCCTAGTTTGGCATCGGCCAGCACAATCGAGTTTGCAAACGCAAGCTGGGCAATGAACAGCGACATGGTGAAGCCAACGCCTGCAACCAGCCCAAGCACCAAGAGATGCCGGCTACCGAGGCCTGCGGGTAACACGCCAATGCGTAGCTTGAGTGCCAGCCACGACGCTGTGATGACGCCGATGGGTTTACCGATACACAATCCGACGCCAACCCCAAGTGCTGCGCTAGCGCCAGCGCCCGACATGTTGATTCCGGCGAATGATACGCCCGCATTGGCCAGCGCAAAGATCGGCATGATTGCGTAGGCCACCCAAGGATGGAGGGTTTCAATCAGGCTTTCGGCCGGCGAAATCGCTTCACGGCGCGCTACATCGATTTCATGTAGTTCATGGGTAAGGGTGTGGGATG
>JAYWHS010000733.1:0-9907 GCA_043777635.1 Kofleriaceae bacterium
TTTGATCGCATCTCTGTCGGAGCTGCGGCGATCACTCGAATCACCGTAAGTGGGGCACAAGAGCCAACGACCGATCCGGTCATCGCGTTTACCGCGCAATCAAAACTCGCCATCGAACTTTTTGATAAAGACGATCGTCATCTGATCGACGAAGCCACTATGATCAGCGGGCCAGCGATTACGCGCAGCAACCGATGGGATACCGCCACGTTTGTTGGATCAGTGCAGCCAGGTAATCAAGCGATCACGGTCACTGCGGGTGATAAGCCGGCAGCCACACTTGAAGTTCGCGTCGTGGCGCGAGCCGAACAAGTTGCCGCGATCGCGCCACCAGCTCAATTGTATGCCAACGATTCGGCCATCGTTTGTTTTCGCGCATCGACGGGCAACGCGCGCGTGGTCGGCTTACCGTGGACGTTTACCATCAATGGCGTGGTAGCGACCGATACGCTCACCCGCAACTGCACGTCGGTCGGGCTGGCCCAACCAGGCACCGCTACCGTGGTGGCAACCGCAGGCGATGTGTCAACCACGCTGGCAATTCCGGTAGTGATCAATCCATCGCGTCGCAGCACAGCGCAAGCGGACCACGCCATCACTGGGGAGCAGTCCCGTGTCGTCGACGAAGCCTTTGCCACTGCTGGCGAACGCGCGCAAGCCTCGTTACTGATGCAGTAACAGTGGACACGATTACGTCAAACGGCGGTGGGATCACGCCACATTGCAAATATGCGATCCACCATCGATAATCACGCATGCCAGCTTACGTAAATTCCAAGCAATACTCCTTGATGGGGTACGTTGCAGGTAACGCTGTCGCACCGACTGAATAATTTTATGACGAAATACGTTACACAGATGGAGTGAATGATCGACGCAGTAAACTTCGCCAAACCGGCGAGCAAGCCCTCGCTAGTGGTGACGGGCGGCGAGCATTTAAGGCATATGCCGAACTAGAACAGTTGGAACCCAACGAGGTTTTATGGCCCAAACGTGCAGCCGAAGGCGCGCGCAAAGCCGGCAAAAATGCCGAAGCAGCGTTGGCGTTTCGCCGGGCCGCAGCCGTGTACCTACGGCTTGGGTTTGCATCGCATGCCCAAGCTATGATCAAGCTCGCAGTGCAACTTGAAGCGCTGGCGCCGTCCTAGCGGCGCAACCCAGCGGCCAAGCGAGTCACGGACCCGAGACCCAGCGACAACGACGATCGGGTTTTGCCGCACCCAAGCCACCACGGCTACCGCTGCGCGCCGCCGATTCCAGCGGCTTTTGCCTCGGCACGACAGTTGCTTTAGTGCTCATCATGAAAAACTTCAAAATGGTTGTCGCTGGTTTTACACTATCGTTCGTCGTCGCTGGTTGCAGCAAAGGCGGCGTTGGTACCCTCAAGAAACTCAAAGATGAAGCCTGTGTTTGCAAAGACAAAGCCTGCGCTGAAGCAGTGAACAAAAAGATGGACGCCGCCATCGAAGAAATCGCCAAGAGCGGTGAACCAAGTGAAGCTGATGGCAAAGAGATCATGAAGCTCATGACCGCTGCGGGCGCATGTTTAGCTCCGTTGATGTGATGCATTGTCGTCGCTAGCGTCATGGCGGGCCATCGCAAATGATCGACAAGCCGTACCATATCGGTAATGAAATACTGCACCCTCATCGTTACGGCGTTTGCGCTTTCAATTTCGTCAGCAGGTTGCAGCAAAAGCTCCAGTAGCAGTAGCAGCACCGGCAGCAGCGACAGCGACGGGGTGTCGGCGCTCAAGAAGATTAAAAACGAAGCGTGCGCCTGCAAGGACCGTACGTGCTCGCTTGCCGTGCAAGCAAAAATCGAAGCACTTGGAGAACGCCTCGACAAGGGAGTTCAACCAAGCAAAGCCGATGGCGATGCCATGGGAGAACTAACGGTGGCCGCCATGATCTGCATGCGTCCCTACCTTGGGATTCCAGGCGATGTTAAAGCAGAGTAACCATCGCGCTATTTGTGCGAACCTACCTAGCGACGTCCGAAGAACTCAAGTAGCGCTGAGCTAGGTTATCGTGGCAAATCTGCCGGTGAAATTTGCTGGCGTGGTGCAATAATCAAATCGTCGTCGGTGCTGGCTACGGCCGGGAACGTCGGGGTCGCGACAATTTCCATGCGCTGGTTGCTCTCACGATAGTCGGTTCCCGCGCCGAGCGTGCGCTCGGTCGCTCCAGATATGGGCAACGCGATTGCACGCATCACGACGGCACCGCACACCGCGACCTCGGCCCCTGGCAGCAGCAACCCCTCGCGATGCACCGTGGGTCGGCCCGCAGGGTCGGCAAGATAGCGCTCGGCCCATGGACCGATTGCAACGGCGAAATCCAACTGCATGCCACGCACCAGCACTTCACCCGTGTCGTCGCGCAACAGAAAATCGCTGCAACTCGCGCTTTCATGTAACACGGCATTGGCCGTGTTCGGCACGCGCTGCTCAACATGGTACGCGATACACGGCTGTTGCTGCATGGGGCTGGTGAGCGGCACACTACCCGGCAGCGGATACGCAATGCCAATTACCACGGCAGCTTCGCCTTCGACCAATTCACTGATCTTTTTACGAGTCACATGTTTGAGCACACGCCGCACTTTTTCCGAGCGGTCGATCGGCGCCGGCGGCAATACCTTCTGATTACTCGGTTTCATAACAGCCTGCCAACCGCGCACCAGCAGCACGATTGCGCCAATGGCCACCGAGACCACCACGCCGATGCCAAGTTGTTCCATGGCGGCGAGGATACTCGCAAAACCTATTACGTGTAGCGCTGCAAAGTCTGTAACGCTTCAGCGACGACATCCTGCAATTGATCACGGGTTTGACCCGCGCGAGCATCGGCGGCGATGCCCGAAATCACCACCATCAAATAGTTGGCGACGACTTCCGTCGGCGTGGTCGGTTGTAATTCATGCTGCGCTACCGCTCGCGCAACTGCCGTGGTCAATAAGGTGCGCGTTGCGGCAGCGCTTTCACGCAACAACGTGTGGGCCTCGGCACGCCGCGCATCACATTGGCCCAACGACAACTGTACAAAGCAACCGGTCGGGCCTTCACATGCACGCGTCACGGCAACCTGCATGAACTCGGCGATCCATTGCAGCGCCGAACTCGCCTCGGCTAACGGTGGCACCGCCGCTTGATACGCGCGTTGATAACTTGCAATCGCGGCTTTGAACAAACCTTCTTTGTCGGTGAACGCACCGTATAAACTTGCACGCGATAGCCCTGTTGCCGTGGTGAGATCTTCGATCGACGCACCGTCGAAGCCTTTGCGCCAAAACACATCGAGGGCGCGATCAAGCACTACGATTTCGTCGAATTCGCGCGGCCGGGCCATGCCGCTACCTTACAGTTGCGAAAGGCCGCCGTCGACCACTAACTCCGCGCCAGTTGTGTAGGTAGCATCGACTGCCAAATACAGCGCGGCTTTGGCGACTTCGTCGGCCGTGCCGAAGCGTTTCATTGGGTTCTGTTGACGAAACCCTTCGGCAAAACCATCGAGGTCGGCCGGAGCCATGCCCATCTTGCCAAAAATCGGGGTCACGATCGGGCCCGGCGAGACCGCATTAACGCGAATGCCGCGCTCCACCAACTCACCGGCAAAGGTGCGCACCAACGAACGCAACGCCGCTTTCGACGCCGAGTACACCGCCGTGCTTGCCATGCCTTTTTGATCAACAATGGACGTGGTCAGAACGATCGAGCTGCCGGGCTTGAGCAGCGGCAAGAATTTTTGCACCGTGAAAAAGGCACCCTTGGTGTTGATGTTCATGGTGGTGTCCCAAAATTTTTCATCAACAGCTTCGAGCGGCAAAAATTGCGCGATGCCAGCGTTGATAAAAAGTAGGTCGACGTGATCGTGACGTTGTTTGACCGTAGTCACCAACGCGTCAATTGCTGCAAGCGACGAAGTGTCGGACTGTAACGCCAAGCCCCGTTCGCCCAGCGTTGTGCGGGCTTGCGCCAAGGTCGCGGCATCGCGGCCGGTCACAACTACGTGGCCCCCTTCAGCTTGCAACAAGCTTGCGGTAGCTAAGCCAATACCACTCGAACCACCAGTAATTACTGCAACTTTTCCGCTACATCTTGACATAGAATTGATCCTTGAAGTTAAAGAACGAGCGTTCCGTAACATATATGGACCGATCGTTCCTGAATGTCAAGGCCTGAGCGTTAATCCGCAGAACCCCAGGCACGGGTATCACCCGTCCGCGCAGCGGACATCCCCAGGCACGGGTATCACCCGTCCGCGCAGCGGACATCCGTCCCCAGGCACGGGTATCACCCATCCGCGTGGCGGACATTGTCGATCGCTACACGGCGTCGACTGGCCAACCGAAAACGGCGACGGAGCCAACCGGCTCCGTGTTCGCCTTCGCTACTTGCGTAGCAAAATTTTTTGTCCGTAGCCAACGTCGGGTGACGCGAGCCGCATCGGGTGATGCGGGGCCTGTGGAAAAGCTATGAATTATGTGGGTAACTTTTTAGCGTGCACTCGATGCGCCCCCCGACGCAGCGAATGCGAAAACCGAACTAACAAATCCAACTACTAGTGTAACCAAATCCGCGCGAGTAACGCGTGGTGGGTTGTCTACAACATCGCGCGAGTAACGCGTGGTGGGTTGAATGCCGGCGACTTGTCGTCGGCAGAAGGGACGGGTAAGTCCCTTTTTTATGACCAACTTGTCGACGGCAGAAGGGACGGGCAAGTCCCTTGTTAATGACCTACGAGTGTAAGGAGCTGTGACGACGAATGAACGTTGGTACGTCGAGTTCGTTATCGCCTTCGAGTTCACCGGACAACACAGCTTTCATACTTGGCCGCGACGGTGAACGTTTGCGTTCGGCTTGCACCGGTGCTGGATGCACCAATGGATTACCTTCAGTCACTGCTGGGCCAGAGCCTGCGGCCATCGTTGCCGAATAGCCGGTGCCGTAGCGTTGCGATGGATCAGCATCAGGTACCGAATCGTCCGACAGCGACGATAAAGCGCGTTCAACTGCGCTTACTTCGGCAGCATCCGGGTGCGTCCACTGCATTTCAACTTCGTCTTCGACGAGGTTAGCCGGCGGTCGTGTGCCTTCGGCGGCGCGACGCGGTTGTTGCGCAGCAAACGAAGCCGACGAGGCTGGCGACACATAGTCACGCGTGGTTTGGGTTTGGATTTCGTACGGAGCCGTCACCCGTTGCGACGAACCGCGAGCTGGTGCAGTGGCAAATGCAACGGCAGCGTCGCTAAAGCCAGATTGCGTCACCGCACGAAAGCTGCCCGAGCTGCGGGCCGACATCGGTTTAACCGTGTGTGGAACGACAACTTCATGTTGCGTCGCGCGGTCAAAGCCCGTGGCAATAACCGTGATGCGCACTTCGTCGGTGAGGTTTGGATCGATGACCGAGCCAAAGATGATGTTGGCATCTTCGTGGGCGGCTTCTTGGATGAGCGACGACGCTTCGTTGACTTCGTACAACGTGAGGTCTGGGCCACCGGTAATATTGATCAAGATGCCAGTTGCACCTTCGATGTTGACGTCTTCGAGCAACGGCGAGCTGATGGCCAACTCGGCGGCTTCGACGGCACGTTTTTTACCCGTACCAACACCGGTACCCATGAGCGCGCGGCCCATGCCATTCATAATCGTACGCACGTCGGCAAAGTCGACGTTGATGAGGCCCGGCACCGTCATGAGGTCCGAGATGCCTTGCACAGCGTTGAGCAACACCGAGTCAGCTTTGCGGAAGGCTTCGACCATCGCAGTGTTTTGGCCAACCAGCGACAACAACCGATTGTTCGGGATAACAATCAGGGTGTCCACAGCTTCTTCGAGGCGGGCAATGCCGTCCATCGCTTGGCGTTGGCGTTTTTTGCCTTCAAAGCCAAACGGCTTGGTGACGACACCAACGGTGAGGGCGCCACAGTCGCGGGCAATCTGCGCGATGACCGGCGCAGCGCCAGTACCGGTACCACCACCCATGCCAGCAGTCACGAACACCATATCGGCGCCCGAGATGGCATCAGCGAT
The DNA here is from genome assembly GCA_043777635.1 of Kofleriaceae bacterium. Lineage (GTDB taxonomy): Bacteria > Myxococcota_A > Polyangia > Haliangiales > Haliangiaceae > JABFXX01. The sequence continues at coordinate 6,035 of JAYWHS010000733.1, forward strand.
CTGTTGAATGCTTTCTTCGGCAGCACGGCGACCAACGTCAGGGTTAGCACCTGCGCCGAGGCCCTTAGTCAGTGCGTTACCAAGGCGAATCTTGTGCGGCGCCATGTTGGCGTCGAGCGCCTGCATGTCGGTATTGGCAACGACAAACTGAACACCGTCCAGGTTGCCGCTAATCATGGTGTTAACAGCGTTACCGCCACCACCACCAACGCCAATGACCAAAATCTTTGCGTGATTTACGTCGTCAAATTCAATAAGAGCCATTTGCTGTTTTTCCCCGTGTTGATTCGCTGGTAGCGCTGCGTGCCCACTCGTTTTCAGCGCACAGCGTGATCGGGGCAACTTTTTCTGCTTTTCCTATGTATTTTTTTTGCGATCCGGAGCGATTTGGGCATTTTTAGGTGCCGCATGTTCAGGTGGGACATGTGCGCAGCTGCATTTTTGCGGGTTTTTCGTTCAGCCCAGGCGACTGACTTACAGTTGGTCAATGCCCAGCCAACTCACAGCGCCGCAAGAAAGTTTCGCGTCAGCGCAGCGACACCCTCGATAACGATGCCCGCCTTCTTCATAGGCTTTTTAACATCCGCAACGATCTGAATTGCCAGCTGCGGTTTGAGTCGCTCAGCGAAATACTTGAGAGACTTCGAAGGTTCAGCGTCGCTGAGCTTGGCCTCGACCAGCGCTACCAGCTTACGATTTTTGGTAATTGCGAAATCTACTTCACGTCCTTCTTTATCGCGCAGGTAGTGCAATGCCCAACGGTCACCTTCGTGGTCTTCGAGAAAATGAATCCACTTGAGCAAATGGGTAGCCACGAGGTTTTCAAAGCGCGCACCACCATCGCCTTCGACATCGCCGTTATCGAAGAAATACACCTTAGGCGGCTTCTGAATCGCGCGTGGCACGCCTTGGGTGTACGGCGGTACCGCAAAAACCAGATACATTCGTTCCAGCAACGTGATCCAATGTTTCACCGAGTTGGGCGAGACCTGAAGATCTTGAGCGATGTTGCCCATGACAACTAAACCACCGACGCGTTGCCGCAGCGATGCGACCAACAACGCAATAGCTGAAATCTCGCGCACATGTTCCAAGTCGCGCAAATCGTCACGCAGCACGCGATCTTCACGATCACGCCGCCAACGTTTCGCGAAGCGGGCCTCATTGGTCAAAAAAGGTTCAGGAAATCCACCCACGCTTAACAGTCGGGCAAAAGCCTCGGCCACCGTCATCTTTGGTGGCCGCTCATCCAAGGTAAAGGGATGCAATCGCCAGTAATGATATCGACCGAGCAGCGAATCACCCCCTCGACGAAACACATCGAGTCGCGCACTGCCAGTAACTAACAACTGGTGGCGGTCATGTTGGGTATCGAAGATGCCCTTGATCCAATTCTTCCAGCGAAAAAATTTGTGCAGCTCATCAAACACCAGCAACGGCTCAGACTCCGACCAGTTTTTCTTTAAGATGCTTTTGCGATCCTCATCGAGATCCCACGTAAAATAGCGCCCGCCGACCTCTGACAGAATGCGTTTTGCCAAGGTAGTCTTGCCGCATTGGCGTGGCCCACCAATGAAGACCATCTTCTTTTTTAGGTCGGCACGAACGAATTCCTCAATGTAGCGCATATGGCTATTATTCAGTGGTTTGCATAACAGTCAAGTCTATTTTTAATTGCACTGAATAATAGCCATATCCAAAATATTCAGAAAATTGCCTTCACATCGCAGCTGGTTCAAGCAACTGCGCATCATTTTGCGATTCATCGAGGACGCGCGCCGCAATTGCGTGATGCGCAAACCATTCGATGTTGTGACTGACATCTTTGGCAAGCAGCCACTTGCTGCCGCCAAGGTGATCTTCGAATGCTACCGGCATGCGTTCACAAAAGCCGCGCATCGCTGCGCTGGCCGGCTTGGTTAACAACGCCACCGTCGGATTGCCATCGAGGTTTTCCGTATACAACCCGCCGAGAAAAAACGGCGCGCGGTCTTGGCGATACACCAAATGTGGCCCCACAAAATCACGGCCGGTCGGGTTGAGTTCAACGTACGCGTCAACTGGCACCACACAGCGACTGTTGCGCACTGGGCCTTGGAACATCGGCTTTTCAAATACAGTTTCGATCCGCGCCGAAAGTTGAAATCGCGATTGATCTTTCATCCAGGTTGGCAGGTAGCCCCACAACCCCGGAATCAACGCGCGACCGTTGAAGATCGTCAACAAGCCATGCGTTCCGGTATTGTAATCAGCTGGCACCGCTCGACACATGTCAGCTTTTACCTCGAAGCCATGCGCGGTTAATACGCTGCGGACATCTTCAAACGTTCGGACTAGGCGACGATTCATAATTTCTACATTGCTTGGTTAACACTGTTTCAAGTCGCGCGTCCTGAGTAGGCAAGGAGTTCTATGACCAACCCACGACGCGCCATGAAGATTCTACTCGTACCGATAGCTGCCCTCGCCCTGCTACCTAACGTTAGCCATGCTGGCACTGGCCAGGAGGCTTGCACCGACGACGATGGGGCCAATCGCGTGACCGGCAACCAAGGCAGCGACGGACTCGCGGAGCCGATCATTCGGCCCCGCCTCGACGGTAACGGCCGGCCGTTGTGCGGCAACGTGCGCATGAAAGGTGAGCGTGAGCCTGACGTAAACCCTCGCCCGGCACCCGTGCCAGCGCCAACACCACCGCCCGTGCCAACACCAGCGCCGCCAACCACGCGGCCGGCCCCCCGGCCTTTGCCAACACCCGCACCGACGCCTGCGCCTGCGCCGTCGCCACGCGGGTCAAGCAGTAACTCATGACCGCCGAACTCTTTAGCTGCGAGTTATGGGGCGGCGCCGCCTACGCACGGCTGCAAAAGCGACGGGGCCGCACCGGCAAATCGGCCACCCGGGATTTCGATTGGCGATCGCTTACAACTGCGTATCTGCAACCAAGCGAACGCTACGAAGCGCGGGCGTTGTGGACCAACGGTGTGTTTACCGAATACGCATCAGGCGCTGCGTTTGCATCGGTGGCAGCGTTGTTGGCCCAAGCGGGTGCGCCCATCGACCTCATCGCAGCCGCCGCCGATATGGCCGTCGATGAGATGGATCACGTTGAATTGGTATCGAGAGTTGTGATGGAACTTGGTGGTGCGGTACCGATGATGGTCGACCTAGCCACGGTGACGCCCGCGCCGACGCCACACGCTCGCCCACTCATGCAAGCCTTGGAGGTGCTGGTCAATGTGTCGTGCATCGGCGAAAACCTCAGCGTACCGGCATTGGCAGCGTCGCGCGACGGAGTTGAACCGCCCGTGTTGCGCGCGGTCTTGCAACGGTTATTAGCCGACGAAGGCCAACATGCCCAGCTTGGATTTTGGGCACTTGATTGGGCGCAAGATAAGCTGAGCGACCAAGACCTTGGTCACCTCGCACAGGTCGCCAGCACTGCGCTCGCCAGTTATGCCGAACTTTGGCAGCAGGACTGCCACACGTGTGTGCCGCACGTACCCAGTGGCGGTATCACCAGGCTGCGCCACGCGGATATTTTCCGCAACGCCGTGACGCAACGCATTGTTGGACCACTGGCCCGACGAGGAATCCAAGTCAACCAGACCGGGTAGCCTTCGGTGGCGATTCGCACCAGGCGACAATCACCACGGCGATTCGCCACCTGCAATTCGACGCAACTTTTTCCGCGCGCCGGTGTCCATTGTAACGTGCGTTGGGAATTGTTCGCTCTGGCCCTGACGTGCGCACTTGTGCAGGCAGTGCCAGCGTTGGCCAACCGTCCGATCACGCGCGATACAACCCGTCGCGCGCCAGCGTATGTGGATGCCAGCCGATTCACCAACCGTGCGCTCACCATCGGTAGCGCAC
>JAYWHS010000734.1:0-2897 GCA_043777635.1 Kofleriaceae bacterium
CGAGGTTAAAGCTGACACGATAGTCGTTGGTCGTTTTTGATTTGCGGACCAAGTCGGGTCGGCCATCAGCGTCGATATCTAACAAGCGTGCTGTGTGAATGCGTTGTCCGAGGCGATAACATCGCGCAAAAGTGAGCGGGCCAGTGCCGAGGTGTGGGCATGGATAATTTGACTGAGTAAACTGAGTTGCTGAGACCGCAGGTAAGCTCGTAATTTTACCGCGATCGCCGTAGACCATGAATTGAGTGCCATCGCTAAAAGCCGTGCTCATCAGAGAATTGCCAACAATCTCCCCGTCGCTAAAGGCAGTCATGGCAGCTACGTAGTCACGCGCGCCGTCGCCATTTAGATCCACGACCAACCCAGTCTGGTAACGATTATATAGTCCTGGTGGATTTTGTGCGCTGTCATAACTACCGTCGCCCGCTCCAGTTGTAGTTGCGTTGATGAGCACTCCATGCGGCGTTGCAAACGCAAAAGTGTGATCACCGGGACGGTCGCGGAATCCACCAAAGCCATCGCCAAGCTTAACGTTCCAATACGGTGGCTGATCTGCGCGAGGCGCGTAGTTCGATCGTGGCACAACAACAGCGTCGGCAATGCCATCGCCATCAAGGTCGGCAATCTCGTGACGTGCCCCGCTCGGATTAGTAAGCATCGAGCTATCGCCGGTGTCAGACTCTAGCGCGACGGTAGAAAGCACCACGCGTGCAGGGGCGAGCGTGCCATCGCCACGATTTTTGTAGACCCACCAAGGATATCGATTGCAAACGCTATGGACAAATCCATGCGCGCATTTCGGTGGCGAGGGATACGGATCGTCGGCGATTGCCGCGATGTTCGCAGTCTGAGGCGGCTCGCCAAACGAACACGCCCAATCAGGCTTGGTGTTATCGCACCCACCAAACTTGCTCGCTTCGCGCAAATGAAGCTGCGACATCATTGATGTACACGCCATGCGAGCAGTACCCCCAACCGTATTTTCGGCATTTACCAGCGCAGTAAAATTCGTTACGCAAGGATTGGACTTGTCATTGCAATCGCGAAGCGACGCCATCATTGCAGAAGGAAACACTTCACAGCCTTCCGTCTCTACGCCTGTGCAGTTCGCGGTAGTCGGCCAGGGTTGAAATGGTGGTGCGCGTCCGGGATTGTACGTTGGCCCGTAGCGCAGCGCCGTCACCAAATCGGGCAAGCCGTCACCGTCGGCGTCCATCCAACGATAGTGCAAATCGCTACTTGGTGTCTCATCACCTAGCTCACACGTCGGCACCTTATTTGCGTACTCGGTATGCTGGCCTGTTAACGAGCATAGGTCGGAAGCGGTACCGGTCTCGGTCCAAGGCAGGCGTGGCAAGATTATGGATGGTTGGGTAACCCAACCTGAAGGCGTCGACTTTTGCCAGGTAAGTTTGCATTCGTTGCCAACGCGATTCACCCACAAACGATCCGGTCGCGTATCGCCATTAAAATCAAGATACGTAAAACGCACTGCAGGTGCTGCGCCGGCAGTAGGAGCCCAACGGACACCTTCCTGCATCACCGACGATGGCAAGGAAGGATATGCAGAAGTTCTCGAGATCGCGGCCGATCCGTACGTAAATGTTACGGGCGGTATCGTGACGCTGTTTGAGCCTACCGTTGCAGTCTCGCTAATCGATGCAAGTTCCCGGTACGGAGCGAACGAAGCGTTGCACAGCGCTTGCGCGCCGAAGGGGAGTGCGCCTGGCGTCCGGTACGAAAGGCCAATTGTTCGCACATGGACGGGTGGCGCCGGCAATCCTATGCCGCTAGTAGGCGTTGCGGTCGTTACGGTAATCGAACCGAGCGGGCGCGCACCGGTTAGCTGTGGCCCGCCGCCGCGGTAATCAGTTTGCGAACCAACTGGCGGAACTGTGGCGACGGAACCGACCAGATTTGAGCAGACCGATGGATTGTCCCAATTGAATTTGACAGTGACGGTGTCATTCGGTAGTCCCGCGTTTACATTTGCCCCATAAGTAATTGTGTCAAGTAGACAGTCGTCTGCGTTCACCAAGCCTGCATGGTTGTAGGTGTAGTGGACCGTGTTACCGAACTGATCGCGCGTGGTGGTCAGTGGCGCATACCAATCGCCATGTTTGCAATCGACATAGTTGTTCTCCCCAAACAGGTGGGTAAGGCCATCTGGCGTGCGTACCCGCCATGACGATGCACCGGCAGTGGTCGTGTATTCCATGCGGTCATAGCGCGCAAAGGACGAATCGTTTTCGGCACGATACGTTTTGAAGACTCCGACACCTTTGTCGTCTGTAACAGCGTGTAGCGGCCGACCACCAGCTAACGTTGAAACGAATTTGTCGTTGTCACGCGGGTCGATGAAGTGACTGAGATCGACGGCATCAGCTTGTGCACCCGACCACGCGAGTCGACCGCTACTCACATCGAGTCGAATCTCCGGAACATCGAGACTCCAACCAGTTGCGATGCCACCATAGATTGGCGCTTGTGAAGAGTAGCTCAGGGCTAGGGCTGGCTGCATGCCGTTGCGTCCGGGCGACACCGTAATGGGATAGGAATACTGAAGAGCACCGGTCTGCGACGAGACCGCAGCATCGTTGCCCTTAATGGCCGCGCCTGCAGGTGCGTCGGCCCCGATGGCAGGTGCAACTGATGAGGTAATGTCGGAAGGCGCAGCGCCTGCCAAGTTGCCACTCACAGCCAAGGCAATCAGCGTGGTTGCGACGATGCGGCGCATCACGATGCGCCATGCGAAGACGTTTGATTTTTTCATTTGGACACCTGCACAACGGCGACACCTGCGGAAATTTCAGCGCTATCGTCCGCAGCGAGTGCGCAGCGCACCTGCCCGACGGTGAATGTTGCGCCACAGGTTTTCATAAACGCTGGGCCAAAGC
>JAYWHS010000735.1:0-2892 GCA_043777635.1 Kofleriaceae bacterium
GCCGTATTCTTCGATCGGCGTGCGAAAATTCATTTTGAATTCTTCGTTGCTGCCCAACATACCAGGCATCAGAAAATCCATCAGCGACCACAGTTCACCGAGATTGTTTTCAATCGGCGTACCTGACAAACAAATGCGGCTGCGCGCGTTGAGCCGACGCACAGCTTCATTAGCTTGCGCGTTATGATTCTTAATGGCGTGAGCTTCGTCGAGGACCAAAATATGGAACTCATAGAGTGCTAGCTCTTCTTGATCGCGAACTACCAGCGGGTAGGTTGAAATCGCAACGTCGAAATTGCCCAACTCAGCGATGCGCTGCGCCCGATTATTGCCACGCAGCATCGTAACCGTGAGGCTCGGAGCGAACTTGGCAAACTCCCGCACCCAGTTGCCGATTACGCTGGTCAGCGTCAGGATCAACACTGGTTTGGTGGCGCGGCCGGCTTCTTTTTCCGCCAAGATATGTGCGATGGTTTGCAGAGTTTTACCTAAGCCCATGTCATCGGCCAAAATGCCACCAGCGTCGTTGGCGCGCAGGTGTTGCAGCCAACGAATGCCATCCTCTTGATAAGGCCGTAATGTTGCGTTAAGGCCGATAGGCAACGCAACTTGCGCGGCGCCGGTTGCTGGCCCCAAGGCCAAAGCGTAGGCGCGATCGCGTGCTTCACGATCACCCGTCCAACGCATCGGCCGAGTTTCGTCGTGCAGTGCCGCACCAAGTTCGGCGATCAGCGGTGCACGGCTGGCCGGCACGCTCATGCGATCGCCGTCTTTGTACATTTCTAACAATACTTTGCACAACAGGCGTAGGCGGTCGGGGGGTATCGGCAGCCAACGTTTATCGTCGACACGGACCGCAACACAGCGCCGCGTGGAGCGGGCAAGTTGCTCAAGGTCGGCAGACTGCTCCAACATTTCGAGCAACGCCGGCAATAGGTTAATGCGAATACCATCAACTTCAACGCCTAATTCAAGACTAAACCAATCCGGTCGTTTTTCGTCGGCTGCAATATCGGCATACAGCGGCGCAACAGAATCTACAACTTGCCAAGGATAGTCGTCGGCAACCGTGACCGCCCAACCGAGGTTACGCAGTTGCGGTACGGCATATGCAGAAAAAGCGCACAACGCATGCACATCGCCATCAATGCGCACCACGTAATCCACTTCAGCCCCAGGTGAAACCGCACAGTCATCGAGGCGATCGAGTTCAACCGCGCCAAAACCTTCGAGAATCCGCCGGGCCTGCGACTCAGCGGCGCGATCGCGGTCAATCGGCTTACGATCCATGCGCGCCATGTCATATACGCGTGGCAAGGGGTCATTGGCGCGAACCGGGCTGCCGTCGTAGACAAAATCCAACCGCAATGCCGAGACTTGAACTTCTTCACCACGGCGCGAACCGTCATCGACAAATAGCGTTTCGGTCGACACTAGCAACCGGACTTGCATCGCACCAGCTGGTGCGCGTTGCGCGCCTGGCGCAGCCGTACCCGACGGGAACGGCCGCGATGAGACGGTCGCACGTTGTGCTATCGGAGTTGCTATAAAGGCAGAACGAGCGCCCCCTGCGCTGATCCCACGCCCACTTGGTGGCGACATTTGCGTAACAACACCAGTATCAAGCTCGTGATCTGGGGTCCACTTTTCGGCTGCCCTCTAGATCAACTTCGATACTGATCAAATGGATCGTACAGATCCGGAGCAGATCCGGACGAGATCCGGATAGGAGGAAATGTCGGCCAAAAACGTAGTTACACGTTCACAAAAGTGATCGCGACTATTTTCTTTTTGAGAACATGTCATCCAACCCGGTTCCGGTTGGCTTGCTAACCGGTTTTTTCACAACAACCGGTTTGCGCTCGACGACAACAGGCGTAGTTGCTTTGACGTGCGTCGGCCGGTTTTTAACGACTGCAGGCGTCACCACAGCGGGCACGACTACAGGCTTGGTGACCACATGCACCGGCTCGACAACCGGCGTGGGCTTCGTCGCCACTTTCGCGGTTGGAGGCACCACAATCGGTGGGGCTGGGGATTTCGAAGGCACCATACTACCGCTGCCGGTGCCATCTGGACCGACCGCAACCGGTGGTAGCGACGGCGCAGCCTCACTACTGCCCGCTGCCAGCGGTGCCTCAACCGGAGCCGACGATCCACTGCCAACCACCACCGGTGGGGCAGCAACTTCGATGGATGCACTACCGGCGGCATCCATCGTAACCGGAACGGTTCGCAGCACGCCAGCCGGCGGAGGTGACGCGACATCGGCCGGCCGGCCGGCAGCTCCAGCCGTCGCCGGACCAGCGGACTCAGACGTTGGCGTGGAATTACTTTCACGGTCGGTGGTGGCAAATGCAAAAAATCCACCGACCCCGATCGCAACCGCAGCCGCAGCACCAATGATCAACATGCCGCGCCGCGCCTGGGCCGGCGGCTTGGGATGTATCCCAACTTGACCGGCGCCCAGGTTTACACTGGTGGGTGTGCCGCCAATCACATGGGGCCCTATCGGAATCGGCACGCCCGGTACACCGGCAACCCAACGGCCACCATCGTTGACGCCCGACGATGAAGATGGCGGCATCGTCATCGGTGAACTTGAGCGCGCATACATCGGCATTTGAGATTGTGATGGCTGCGAGGCCTGCGATGGCTGCGACGGATGGGAGGGATTCGATGAAGAAATCGGCGACGCTACATAGTTAGTGAAAGCTGGCAACGCTAGGGGCACCTGGGTCGGGACGTAGCCTGCTGGACTGCCAGCAAACATCTCGCCCGGCATCTGCATCATAGGCATCATGGCCGACGCCATCGCACCACTTGATCGCACGAAACCATCCCACACCCGCGTCGTCGATGGCGGCACACCGAGGATTCGACTGCAACGCT